>NZ_JAPEHT010000009.1 GCF_028823615.1 Planococcus sp. A6 | reverse complement strand
ACGCCAGGAGACGGCTTGTCATGGCTCCAATTTTTTTGGTATCGCTCAGAAGAGACTTGTTTAATGACCGTGCCTTTCGTCGAAGACAGCACATCCATCCAGCGCGCAGTAGTCGGATCGGTTTCACTGCCGCGCAAGTCGACGATATTGGTGCCATGTGCTGTCGCGATCCCAGTGTTCAAGGTGATTGCCAAGGCCAGCAAGCTGACATCCGAATACCCAAGAAGCCATTTCGGCGTAAACTTCTTGAAGTCCAGATGCTCCAGCACTTCCAATAACAGCTCCCCACCCCATGGAGGGATGATAGCGTCGACTGTGGAATCGCGCCAAATGCTGAGGAGTTCTTTTGCGCGGATGGCTTCAGGGGACGACTTGGCTTCTTTTTGGGTCCAGGCATTCGCCGTGGCTTTGATAGCAAATCCTTGCTTCTCCAACTGGGCTGTAGCTCCTTCAAGCAAATGATGAAGTTCTTCGGACACCCCTGAAGAAGGTGCCGTGACGCCGATGGTTCTTAACGCTCGATCGGGATAGCGGATCATCGTCTCTCCTCCTTACCAATTGATATAATTGAACAATACATAAACGATGCCCAGCAGTAAAGCGGCTCCAAAACCGGTTAAGACGACATGGACCAAACCGTCTACCAATAGATTCGGCTGCTTGTCGAGACGCTTGCCCTTGAACTGTGAAAAATCCGGCGGCGTTTCTTTCAAATTGCGTTGCTGGATGGACAGGTCATTTTCCTCGAATTGTTTGCTCATATATAAACACCCCTATAATTTAACATTTTTAAATTATTTTTCTTTTTACAATTATACTAAAAATTGTGCCAAGAAAACATGCTAGTTTTTTGCATCATATCCTATATTTTGGCTATAGCTCGATTTTTCGGGTATAGAGTGTAAGTAGCCATATTTTAAGGAGGAAATTGAAATGAAAACACTCGTAATCGGAGCAAACGGCAAGATCGGACAGCATTTGGTGCGCCTGCTTGCGAAACATCCGGATCACACAGTGAAAGCGATGATTCGCAAACCCGAACAGCGCCCGTTTTTTGAAGAGTTAAAAGCGGAAACAGTCGTGGCAAGCCTAGAAGGAAGCGTGGAAGAACTGCAAAAAGCGATGACTGACTGCGATGCAGTGGTCTTCACTGCTGGCAGTGGCGCTTCGACCGGTGCAGACAAAACGATGACCGTCGATTTAGACGGCGCGGCAAAAGCGGTTGAAGCCGCAGAACTAGCCGGCATCGATCGCTTCATCATGGTCAGCGCCATCCATGCCGATGACCGCTCCCATTGGACAAAGGAAATGACGCCTTACTATATTGCCAAACATCACGCCGATCGCATCTTGCAATCGAGTAGCTTGGCGTATACGATTGTCCGGCCAGGCTTATTGACAGACGATCCGGGAACTGGGCAAATTGCTGCTGGCGGGAAACTCGATCCCGGCAGCATTCCGAGAGAAGACGTCGCAGCTGTCATCGTCGCATGTCTTGAATCAAACGACCTCACAGACAAAGTATTCGAGCTGACTTCAGGCGACAGCCAAATCGAAGACGCCTTAAAACAAATTTGATGAAACGCAAAAGCAGGTGAAGAATTTCTCTTCACCTGCTTTTTTCACGCTTTTGTATACTCCTGGCCTTTCCAATTGCGGTAGCCGATCACCGCTTGGAAAACGAATGCGATCGAACAGACCACAATCGCGATATAGCCGAGTATCGTAATCGGCTGCATCAAAATCGACTGAACGACAAGCAATAGCATCAAAGCCGCGATTCCGAAATTGACGATATAGGGTTTATCGTAGTATTTCTTCGACGCGATCCCGACAAAAACCGCCACCCCGATAATTGCGATAAATAACAAAGTATCCATTGAATTCCATCCTTTTTTGAAAGATTAAGTCATTTTCTAACATCAACTACAGCTACTATAGCATAATTAACATTCGAAAAGCGGCTTGCTTTCGGCTGAAACGACAGCCAAAAACCCCCAATCCATAAATATTGGATCGGGGGTTATTAGTCAATGCGCTTTTAATTCCGCTACAAGCTTCCGGTAGTAGTCAAAATCGAATTCGACGCTTCCTTTTTTATAGAACCATAACACGGCATCTTTATCGCCGCGTTCGAGCATGTGCGTAATGACGGCTTTTGGGCTCGACACATCAACGCCTGCTTGGTCCGCTTCACGCAATTTCGTTAGCATTTCCTGTTTCGTAGCCAATTGGGCTTCCCCCTTTTTCATTTCGGCAGCTCCCTCAAATCAAGCAATACCGGCAGTTCATTGAAATCAGGGCGTTGCATCAACTGGATCAAGCCTGATGCTGTGTCTTCCGGGGTGCTAAGTTTGCCGCTGCGCTTATAATCGCGGAAATGCTCGATTTGCGGAAAATCCTCTTCCCCGCTTTCCCGGATTTTTTCTTGCATGCCGGTATCGATAATGCCCGGCGCGACCGAAACCGCTTTAAGGTTTTCATATTCAGCATCCAGACAGGTCGTGTAATGATCGAGACCCGCCTTGCCGGCGCAATAGGCGCTCCAGCCTTTGACCTGTTTTCTGCCGGCACCTGATGAAATATTGACGATGCGGCGCGTCTTTAAGGACTCTGTCCCGCGCAAGAAAGCGGAAGACAAAGCCATCGGCCCCGTCAAGTTCAAGGTGATGCTCTTCTCGATGTCCTGTCCATCATTCGCAGCGGCAAAGCCGATCGGTTCGACCGTTCCGGCGTTATTGACCAAAGTGACCGCGTCCGCCTCAAGTGCAATTTCTTTTGCCGCTCGTGACATGACTTGGGAAATCCCGGCGATATCGGTCAAATCATGGGTGATGAACAGTGCACCTGTCCAGTCTTCAGGCTGCGTGCGGGCAATGCCGATCACTTGATGGCCGGACGCTGCCAATTGCTTGCTGAGTGCAAGGCCGATGCCTTTCGAAGCACCAGTAATGATAAACGTTTCCATCTTCACACCTCCACTCCATTTTTCTCATACATGACTTCGCCTGCGACGACCGTCATTTCCACTTCGGCGTTAAGCAATTGCTCCTCAGGCCCTTCAAACAAGTCGCGGTCAAACACGGTGAAATCCGCATCGAAGCCTTCTTTGATCAAGCCGCGGCGATGCTCCATGCAAATAGCTTGCGCACTGCCGTACGTATACAAGCGAATCGCTTCGAAGCGGCTGAGTTTTTGTTCCGGCAAATATCCTTCATGCGTCTCTTCAGGCTTTCTGCGTGCAACAGCCGCAAACAAGCCTTGGCGCGGGTCGACTTCTTCAATCGGCGCATCGGAGCCACCTGCACAGATGATGCCCTCATCCAATAGCGTCTTCCACGCATACGATAACGCGAGACGGTCATCGCCGAGGCGCTCCACTACCCACGGGAAATCCGAAGGCACAAAACTCGGTTGTAGATCAAGCGCCACATCAAGACGCTTCAAGCGTTCAAGCAAGTCTTCTCTTAGCACCATCGCATGGATCAGGCGGTCTCTCTTGCCTTCAGGCGTTGGGTGAGCTTCGATCGCATCAAGCGCTTTTTCCATCGCGAAATCCCCGATGACATGGATAGCGACCGCTTCCCCGTGTTTTCTTGCGACCGACACGAGGCGTTTCAATTCTTCATCGGAATGAATCGCCACACCGCTAGTCGATGGGTCGTCTGTATAAGGGCGGCTAAGTAATGCCGTTCTGCCCCCGATTGAACCGTCAGCGAATAATTTCATCGGGCCTGGATCGATAAACGGTTCCAAGTAGTCAGCGTTCTCCATCATCTCCTCAAAAGCGATATGGGCGCGCAGCAAATGGGCGCGGAATTTCGTTTCCTTGCCGATGACATTATGGAAAGCTTGCAGCGGCCGTGAGTAATGGCCGTAATACCCCATATCTTCTGTATGGCCTCCTGTCAGCCCAAGCTTGAGCAAATCGTCGACCGAGGTTTTCAGCGCTTTCGTTAAATAATCGACACTCACTTCCGGCACAACATTCGCAACGAGATCCTGGGCTGCATCGAGCAAATACCCTGTCGGTTCACCATTTGTATCGCGCACAATGACACCGCCTTCTGGATCTTCAGTTTCTTTTGTGATGCCTGCTAGTTCAAGCGCGCGCGAATTGGCGAGCACCGCGTGGCGGCACACGCGTTTTAACATCATCGGCGATTCGCAGATGGCATCGAGTTCGCTACGGTGGAAAATTTTCCGATCGGGGAAATTGTTTTCATTCCATCCTTCTCCGATAAACCATTCATCTCCGGAATGGCCTTCCGTCGAGCGGATCAATTGCTGTTTCATTTCGTCTGAACTGTCGATCTTCGATAAATCGACGCGCATCAACTTTTCTCCGTGCTGGATCAGATGCAGGTGGCTATCGACCAGCCCCGGGTACATAGTACGTCCAACCAAATCGATTTCCTTATCGGCTAGTTGACGCAATTCTTCGTAAGACCCTGTTTTTTCTATGCGGTCGTCAGAGACCAGCACCGCTTCTACGGTCTCGCCTTCTGTTGCCATTGTATAAATTTGTCCCCCATAAATAAGCACCTTCATCTAAAACCACTCCTTTTCTCTTTGTTCATCATAAATATATTTTTCAGTGCATTCAATAAGTTTGGCCGGAAACGGCTAAATTTTTCTACGCCTGCCCGCTGATACAAGATTCCCCATTTATGATATACTATGCACAACTTTAGAAAGCTGAGGTGAGCTCCCGGACATGGGGGACGAATTGGACAGTATATTTTATCTTTATATCGCAACCGCAAGTATTCTTTTATTTTTTACCGCTTTTTTTGTTGGAGCGGAATTCTCCATCATCCGGGTGCGCTTGTCGCGCATCGAACAAGCCTTGTCGGAAGGGCGTAAAAATGCCAATTGGCTGGAAAAAATCAGCAATAATCTGGATTATTATTTATCCGTTTCGCGCTTTGGCATCGCAGTGACAGCAATCGGCCTTGGCTGGCTGTCAAAAAACATTGCCGAATTGCCTTCTGTACAGGCAGTGGCAGACAACGCCGGACCAAATGCGGCAGGCCCAATCGCTTATATCACTGTGCTCGTGCTGGTCTTTTCCATCCGTGCGATCATCGGGGAACTTGCGCCAAAAGCATTGGCGGCCCAGTACGCAGAACGCGCGGCCTTTCGCCTCGCCCCTGCACTGAGTCTTGCAGGCAGTGTATTTGCACCGATTCTATGGCTGCTTAACGCAGCGGCACGGCTCCTATTGCGGCCGCTCGGCATCCGGACTTTACAGCCGGAATACGGCCACTCCGAAGAAGACTTGAAGCATTTGATGCATGAAAGTTACCAAAGCGGTGAAATCAACCAGAATGAATTGGCGTATATGCAAAACATCTTTTCGTTTGATGAACGGCTGGCGAAAGACATCATGCTGCCGAGAACGCAAATGATTACCATTTCACTGGAAATGGAGCATGATGAATTAATGGAAATTATTGAAGAACATCAATATACACGCTATCCCGTAACTGAAGACGGCGATAAAGACGCCATCATCGGCTTTGTCAATATCAAGGAATTGCTGACGAGCTACACGACAGCAGGAGATCTCTCGAAAAGCTTGACGATCCATGACTTGCCGTTCGTCCATGACCAGGCGCCAATCCAGGATGTTTTGCTGCGCATGCAAAGCCAGCACGTCCATATGGCAATTGTCGTCGATGAATACGGCGGGACAGCCGGTGTCATCACCATGGAAGACATCCTGGAAGAAATTGTCGGTGAAATCCGCGATGAATTCGACCATGACGAAACTGATGATATCAAACGGATAGATCATCATAATTTCCTCGTCAACGCCCGGGTGTTGCTGTCAGAACTCGAAGCCCGCTTCCCGATCGAATTCGAAGAAAGTGAAGACATCGACACTATCGGAGGCTGGGTCCAGATGATGGACACGGACATCGCAGAAGGCGGCGTCATTGACTTGACCGACTTCCGCTTTATCGTGCGCGAGATGGAAAACCACCAAATCATCACTGTCCAATTGAACAAGAAAAACAAATCATAGAAAAACGGCATTGCTTGTCATTAGCAATGCCGTTTTTCTATTTACTTTTTATCTTCCAAGAGCGATTTTTCGTATTCGAATTTCTTCATCAGCATCTCACCGGTGTAGCCTTCTTCGATCAACTTCGCCAGTACCGCTTTCGTCTGGTCATCAGCTGCTTCCGGATGCTCATCGCGGTCGATTTCCACGACACTGTCCTCATCAGAGATCCAGTCGGAATAGCTGCCGACATACAGTTTCAAGCCTTCGTACTGTTTTTCGGCAAGCATGGCATACAGCGCAGCCGCCGTTACGCCGCTGCCGCAGTAGACCACCGCCGGCTCTTTCGGCTGCAGCAAGCCGCCGAACTCTTCGTCGGTCCGGAATGCGCCATTGGACACCAATTGCGACCAATCGTAATTGCGTGCACCCGGAATGCGCCCGGCGACGGCGTCGATCGGTTCGTTGATACCAGAGTAGCGCTCAGGAGAACGGGCATCGATCAAGACGCCCAATTCTTTGCCGTCGACGATTTGCTGGACGTCTTTACGCGTCGCAAGCAAGCCATCGTCAAACTCCGGCGTAATGGATGAAGCTGAATAGGATGTTGATTCTGTCGAAGTGGCAATGCCTTGCTGCTTCAGTTCTTCAAAACCGACACGGCTGATAAAAGCGTTTTCGAATCCGGCATAAGAAAGCAGCCACCATGCCCGCGCGGCATAGGGAGAGCCGCCCTGGTCATAGACGACAATCGAATCTGTTAATTCCAGGCCTGCTGCTTGGAATAATTGCGTCAGCTGTTCTTTACTTGGCATCGGGTGGCGGCCGTTTTCAGACGACATATCGGATAAATCGTTCTCCAAGTCCCAATGGATCGCCCCTTCAACATGTTCCGCCGCAAAGCTTTCGCTTCCCCATGCGGAATCCTTTAAGTCAAAGCGTGCATCGATCCAACGGTATTTCTCTGTATCTATCGTTTCAATAAAAACAGTCATATTATCCCCTGCCTTCCATCAATTTTTCGTGCAATTGCTTCCATTGAGCCAAAATTTCGCTTTGCTGCAACAAGCTGCGCTCCGATTCGATCTGCTCGATCGCCTGGCGCAACAGATGCTGACGGAGCCCTTCCGCTTCCTGTTCAATCCAGAATTCCGACCATTCGATCAATGCGGCTTTTTCATGCTCCAAGTAACGGCTTGCGTCCGGTTCCATCATTCCCTGCAAGGCGTCGCGCATCGCTTCTTTTTCGTTTTTCTCAAAAAAGCTCTTGTTGTTTTTATAATACGATTTAGCCGTGGAATAATCAGCATCGTCAAACGGCTGGCCCGCTTCCAGTAACTGTGCTTCTTTCACTTCATATGGAAGGAACGAAAACTCCGAATTCCAGTCCTTCAGTTTGGCAGCATCGTCTTTAAAGCGTTCCGTCAATTTCTTCTCGACAAATCGTGCAAGTCGCAGATTGGTCACTCTCATCTCCTGTTGGAAATCAAAAGCGGTCATTTCCTGCAAATCGCGCAATGCCGTATCAAGCGCTTGCTTCGAGGATTCTCTTGCGAATAGCGAAGGGTTGAATGCTTCCTTGAAGAAATCGTTGAAGCGGTAAAATACGCGTTGTTTCACATAATACAGCAATTCGCCGAGTTCTTGGCTCGCTTCTTGCTCCAATACCGGCGCCATCGTTTCGCTATAGCGTTTGCGTACTTTCTGTTCCAATTGCTTTAATTCTTCCAAGCGTTCGTCTTTGCGTTCCAAGTTCTTTTCGGTCGACTGAATCAAATTGCGGAAACGGTCCACTGTCTTCTGTTCTTCTTCCGACAATGACTGGACCGCCATTCCTTTCAATTCTTCTTTCAGGAAATGCTGGAAGTTTTCTTCGAACTCCGGCATGCCGGAAATGTCGCGGTCTTTCAAGGCTTGCAGGCTCGAAACACCGAATAGGCGCGGGAAGCGGATGCCGAAACGCTGCAATTCGTTGCCGACATAGTCGATGACTGCCTGTTTTTCCTCTTCATTATTCGCCAAATCGATGGCGTTGACGACAAAGAACATCTTATCCATTTCGAACGCGTCTTTCACGCGGCCGAGCTGGATCAAAAATTCGCGGTCCGCGCGGGCAAAGGCGTGGTTGTAGTACGTGATGAACAACACAGCATCAGCATTGCGGATATACTCGAATGCGACATTCGTATGACGCGCATTGATTGAATCCGCACCTGGCGTGTCCACCAAGGTGACGCCGTTTCTTGTCAGTTCACAATCGAAATAAAAATCGATTTCCTCGACAAAACAACTGCGTTCTTCTTTGGCGACGTACAAGCTGAATTCTTCGCGGTTTACGCGCAAGGTTTCGCCAAGATGGCCGGAAAAGGCTTCGTATCCGCCTTTGAAGGCCAGCAAGAACGATTTGTGGATTTGCTGCTCGGTCGTTGCATCGTCTGGCAGCGCATCGGTTTTCGCATAGGCCTGTTCCAATGTCTCCACATTCACGCCGAACACGGCAAATGAGTTTTTGACATCTTCGGTCATCGCCGACACGGTTTTCAAACGCACATCAGCGGTTTCATGCGGATGGGCGTCGGTAACAGGGCGAATCCGGTTGATGGTCGCAGTCGTCGGGTTCGGGGAGACCGGGAGCACCGTCTCACCCATCAATGCATTCGAGAACGAGGATTTCCCGGCACTGAAAGCACCAAATAAGGCGATAGTAAATTCCTGGCCTTCCAAACGCTTCGCTTTGCGTTTCAAATACGCTACTGTTTCCGAGAATCCTCGCACCGGCTCTAAAATATCGGCAGTTGTCTTCACGCGAGACAGTACTTGCTGTTCATCAAAAGATGCCAGTTCGTGTGTCGGGGCACTTTCGCCATCGTCCCATTGTTGCTGTTCTTCCTCTTCAAGCATCGATGGCGTGAATTCCACCATGTCTTCAGCTGACAAATGAAACGCATCTTGCCATCCGGCCACTTGTTTTTCTGCCGCGTCCATCTGCTTCGGCAAAATGGCGGTAAAGGATTTTTTCACTTTATCTATCGCTTCGTCCATTTCCTCGAGCGTGCGGATCGCAAGCACCTTTTGTTCAAGCGACTCGGATTTCATGTCGATCTCTGTTCCCGCATCGTCTGGAAGCCCTTCGAAGCCCTCCTTTTGGCGAGCTTTCCATGGATCGGTTTCCTGGATGAGCCAGCGCTGCACTTGAGCGGTCAGGCTCTTGCTGACATTGAGCACCGTATCCGCAGTCATCGTAGCCGTTTCGGGAACATTCTTCTCGACAACCGAGAACGGCAAGTCGAATTGCATCTTGTCGATTTCAAGCGACTCGGTGTCCGTCAAAAGGCCGGCTTCTCTCAGGGAGGTCTTCATCAATTTTTTTAAATGACCGGACATTTGTGAGTCGATCGTTTTCGACAGCTTGTCCTGCAAGTCTTGTTTACGGTTTTCCCGCTCTTCTTCGGTTTTCTTGCCGCTGAACAACAAGCCCACTTTGAATCCAGGTTGACGCGCTTCTATATAAGCACTGAGCGCATCCCTCACTTCATACGGCATGATATTGGCGTTTTCAAGCAGCTCTTTGCGCTTTTTCTCGAAATTCGATCGCCAATTGTCGTAATCCTGGACAGAACTGCGGCGCTTGATCAGTTCGTGTTCTTTTTTTAGGTCTTCGCGCGCAGCCCATTCTTCTTCAGACAACACATTCGCGAAAGCTTCAAGCCGCTCCGCTTTTTCATCTTCCAAAAACCCGATATGCTCATCTTTTAATTGACGAAGTGCAGACGCCGAAGCTTCGCCGAGATGCCCTTGCCAATTGTCCATAACTGAGGAAACGAGCTGTTTCACTTCTGGAAATTCATTGCCCGGGAAGTCATGGACTTTCAATGAAGTGAAAAAGATGCCTTTCGGTTCGACGCCCCAAGCGGCAAAACTATCCGCAACTGATTGCTGGAATTCCGCGAACGACATCTCGCTTTCCTGATGCTTATCGATTTGGTTAACGATCAAATAAAGATCCGTATATTTCTGCAATTCCTTTGTGAAATTGAAATTGAGTTCGGATTGCACATGGTTGTAATCCATCACGTAAAACACCATGTCGGCCACGTGCAAAGCCGATTCAGTCGACATCCGATGGGCATCGTCCGTTGAGTCGACGCCTGGCGTATCCATGACGGTGATGCCTTCTGGCAACACGGAAGTCGAATGCCCGATGTCGATTTGCGTGACGTCCCCGCTTTTGCAGAAATCTTTCACTGCCTGGAATTCATAGTTTTCAGGGAAATACACTGGACGGTCTCCCCTGCGGTTGACGATGGCATAGTCATTTTCTGCCTTATGGACATTGACGATGTTCGCGCTTGTCGGGATCGGGCTCGATGGCAATAATGTCTCGCCCGTCAAAGCGTTGATCATTGACGATTTTCCGGAGGAGAAATGGCCGGCAAACCCGATGATGAATTGGTCTTTCAAGATTTTGCGCGCAAATAATTCCGCTTTTTCTTCACGTTCCGTGTCTTCATTGTCTTTGAAAATCCGGTAAAGATGCGCTGTTTCGATTAATTCCTGTTTATGGTCTGTCGCTGTCATATGTATATCTCCTTCACCGTTACTTCTATTCATCATATCATTTTTTCCAGCAGAACGAAAAACATCCTTCCATTACTGGAAGGATGTTTCTTCATGAAAATCCGTGGATCGACATGCCACCATCGATGAACAAAGTCTGCCCGGTGATATAGCCCGCTGCATCCGATGCAAGGAACACGACAGGCGAAGCGACTTCCGGCAACTCCCCGACGCGCTTCAGCGGTGTCACTGCAAGGATCGAATCCAGGTATTCCTGATCCGACAGCAAATTCTCCGTAAGCGGCGTACGGAAATACCAAGGGCCGATTGCATTGACGCGGATGCCCCGCTCGCCCCATTCCATTGCCATCACTTTCGTCATTTGAATAATTGCTGCTTTGGAAGCCGCATAGACGACACCTGTTTTCAACGCCCGGTCGCCGCCGACGGAACTGACGTTGATGATCGAAGCCCCTTTAGTCATGTGTTTCGCCGCTTCCTGGGAAAACATGAATACGCTTTGCGCGTTGGTATCCATGATTTTATGCCACTCACTATCGGTCGCATCATCCAGTTTCGAACGAATATTCATTCCTGCATTATTGACTAGGATGTCGACCTTGCCGAACCGCTCAACCGCCGCTTCGACTGCTTTTTGGATATCGCCTCGGTCGGTCACATCAGCCACTGCATAGGATGTCCGATCGCTAGCCATTTCCCCCATCACTTGCTCGAGGTCGCTTTCGGTCCGTGCGACAAGCAAGACATTCGCCCCTGCTTCACCGAGTGCCAATGCAATCGCACGCCCGATGCCTTTGCCGGCTCCGGTGACGATCGCTGTCTTGCCTTCTAAACGAAAAGATGCCAACACAAGTAAATCCCCCTTTTAGTCATTCCTTATTCATCTTTTTGCTTTAATCCAATTGATAGATTTTTGCATATTTCGATTCCAAGTATTCGGCTAGATAATTTCCATTCAAGCCTTCGCCAGTCGCTTCTTCCAAAAGCTCAAGCGGCTTCTTGACAGCTCCGTGTTGGTGGACTTTTTCAGTCAGCCATTCTGTCACTGGGCCGATTTCTCCTTTTGCCAGCAATTCATCGAAATTCGGGATGTCTTTTTGCATGGCATTCTTGAACTGCGCTGCATATAGAAGCCCCAATGCATAGGAAGGGAAATAACCGAAGCTTCCGCCTGCCCAGTGCACATCCTGAAGCACGCCTTCCCCGTCATGTTCCGGTCGGATGCCTAGATATTCCTCGTATTTATCGTTCCATAAAGCTGGAAGATCCTTCACTTCATAGTCGCCGTCGAACAAGCCTTTTTCCAATTCATAACGAATCATGATATGGAGCGCATAAGTCAATTCATCGGCTTCGATGCGGATCAATGAAGGCTTTGATTCATTGATGGCTTTTAAGAATTCATCGAGCGCCACGTGTTTGAATGAATCCGGTGTGTAAGACAGGAATTTTTCGTAGTTATGGCGCCAGAATGATTCGTTGCGCCCGACAAAGTTTTCAAAGAACAATGACTGTGATTCATGGATGCCCATCGACGATCCGCCGTCGACCGGCAAACCGCTCAAATCATTGCTGATGTTCTGTTCGTACAAAGCATGGCCCGCCTCATGGATCGTGCCAAAGACGGCCGTGCGGAAATCCTCTTCATCGTATTTCGTCGTTACCCGGACATCGCCACGGTTCACTGCGATCATGAACGGATGGACTGTTTCATCCAGTCGTCCGGCTTCGAAGTCGTAGCCCAACTGGTTCAACACATCCAAGCTGAAATCCTGCTGGGCTTGTTTCGGGAAATGCCCATATAAGAATTCGGTGTTCGGCTGGTTTCCAGACTCCTGGATTTGTTTGACGAGCGGCACGATGCGCTCTCTCAATTGCCCGAATACCTGATCCAGTTGTTCGGTCGTGACGCCCGGCTCATACTGGTCGAGCAAAGTATTATAGACACTGCCGTTTTTTATTCCCCAATAGCCGACAAAGCGTCGAGTCGTTTCCACGAGCTGCTCAAGGTATGGTTGGAACATGGCGAAATCTGCCTGCTCTTTCGCCTCTTCCCAAACGGATTCCGCTTTGCTCGTCAAGATAACGAAATCGCGGTATTCTTTTGGCGGAATTTTGGCGTTCAATTGGTATTCGCGGTCAGCTTCTTCCACAGAGCGCTGCATTGCAATTGATAAACCGTCCTGTTTTTTCAGCTCAGCGATTAGCTTGCCATATTCCTCGGATGTCGACATCGCAAACAGGTCTGAAGACAAGGTCCCGATCGTCTCTGAACGCAAGTCTTGGCCTTTTTTCGGTGCGCCTGTCCGCATATCCCAATACAGCAAGGAGATAGCTTCGTTATAGCTTGTCATTTTCTGGTGTAGTTCCCTGAATTGTTGTTCCATTGACACAATATTCCTCCTTCTTTACCGGTCTATTGTATCATAAGGAGTCTTTTCCCTGTCCCATCAGCTTTTGAAAATTTCAGTTCTATAGGCAACTTTTCGGAAAAAGACAAAAAAATCAGCGGGGAAGTTCCCCGCTGATTCGTCACGTATTCTATTTAGCGATTTTTCGCCGGCACTGGCAAGACATTCTGCCAGAGGTGTTCAATGCGCAATTCCTCTTCGGTCAATAGCAAGTGGATTTCGCCGTGATCGGAAGAAGAACGGATGAGTCGTCCGACGCCTTGCTGCAGGCGCAGCTGCATGAACGGCAAGTCGATCTCTTCTAGCGGATGTTCGCTGAATTTACGTTTCGCGTCGAATACCGGATCGCTCGGCGGCATCGGCAAGTCGACGATAATGACTTTCGTCAAGGCATCGCCAGGCAAATCCATCCCTTCCCATAGATGATGGGAACACAGCACTTGGAATTTGCCTTCCTGGAAATCGCGCACGACGGACGATAGCTCACGGTCACCTTCGAACTCAATGGCAAGTGGAGAGTCTGTCGGCACTGCGCGTTTGAAAGATTGCATGGCAGCTTTTGATTTGAACAACACTAAGGTTTGTCCGCCTTCCGCTGCCAACTCCAGTACTTTTTGCGCTTTTGCTTGCTGTTCAACCGGATGCTTGAAGATCTCCATTACTTCTTCGTATTCAAATGGTGATGGCACCGAGAATGATTCAAAATTGTCGATTCCCAAAGTATCCGCGAGATAAGTGAAATCCTTCGCGACGGACAATGTGGCGGAAGAAAAGACGATCGGCAGTTTGCCATCGAATAATTTCTCATCGAGAATATCCGTCACAAGGCGTGGCATGATGACCAAGGTTTCAATTTCATCTTTTTCTTCAAGCCAACTGATTGCGTCGCCATTTTCGACAAACAAGCCCATCGAGAAGTTATACTGCTCGAAATACTCCTCAGCCAAATTGAGTTCATATTCAGGAATGCTGAACAATTCCCCCTCAAAGACGAATTCTTCCAACAGGCTGTCGACGGTGCGGATCAATTCTGTCCCGATGCGTTTCAGCAACGGGTCTTCCTGGATCGCTTTGCGGTCTTCTTCGCTTGGGATCAAGTTACTGCGCAGTACACGGAAAAACTCGGTATGCAAATCGATGGTCCGTTCAATGAGGCCAAGTGTCTTTTCACGGACGCCGTCGACCATGACTTTTTCCGTCACATCGTAAAGCGAGCTTTCCTGCACTTCATAAGTAAGCGCGCGCTGTGCAGCGAATTCCAGTAAGTGGCCTTCATCGAGCACGATTTGTGAAACTTCCGGAAGCAATGGCGCCTGGCCTTCGTGCTTGCGGTTTTCTTTCGTCCAAATATGCTCCATCAAGAAATCATGTGAACAAATGACCAGGTCAGTCGCTTCCCGGTAATGGTTGCGGTGCAAGGTCAATCCGCATTTATTGCGCATATCGCAAGCGTTGCAGTTTTGGATCGGATGGTAATTGACTTGCTGCCACTGGTCATCCGTGAGTTCCGGATAACTTGAGCGTTCGCCATATGGATACATCTGCTGCATCGAATAGGTTTTGTTGACGAATTCGGGAAGCGTGTCTTCGATATGGTCGAGAAAATCCGCTTCGCTGCGTTTTTTCGCCCCTTCGAAACGCTGCAGGCATAAATACTGGTCGCGCGATTTCGCAAGGCGCACGTCCAGGTTCAAATTGAACAATTCATCTAACCGGTCGATATCGCCGCCTTTTTTCACCAATTGCTCGATCAATGCCTCATCGGCACAAGAAATGAGCGCCGGCTTGCCTGTGTAGCGGGCATAGGCAATCGCTGGCAATAAATACGCCATTGTCTTGCCTGTGCCGACGCCAGCTTCTGCAAATAGCACTTGACGTTCTTTCAGCGCTTTTTCCAATTGAAACGACATGAAAATCTGTTCATCGCGAAGTTCATACCCTTTTTCAGGCAGAATATCGTAGAAGATATCCCCGATCCAGTCGTTCAATGAGTCAAAGAACGTTTTATCTTTGGATAACGGAAATGGCAATGCTTGTCTCATATAAAACCCCTCACAGAGAAACGGAAGGGCTAGCGCCCTTCCGTTTTCCTCATTTATTTTTTGGACGTTCTCCCCAGAATTGGAACAGGTCCGTGCGGATAAAGCCATTATATAATTTGCGTTTTTTCGTCGCTTTTTGGCCGTAGAGTTTTTCAAAGCCTTCCATCGAAGACAGCATATAAACAGACCATGTAGGGTATTTCGAGAACATTTGTCCCATATCCCCAATCATTTCTTCGATGACTTCCACTTCACCGATCCGCTCGCCGTACGGCGGGTTCCCGATGACAACACCGTTCTCTTCAGTTGTTGTGAAATCTGTCACTTGGCGCTGCTGCAAGCGGACAATCCCTGCAAATCCAGCTTCAATGACGTTTTCTTCGGCGATTTGGATCATCCGGTGGTCGATATCCGTGCCGAGAATATTAAGCGGCTGGTCGTAATCCGCTTGTTCTTCAGCCTCTGCACGAACTTCTTCCCAGATCTTGGAACCGATCCATGGCCATTGTTCGCTATCGAATTCCCGGTTATAGCCCGGCGCGATGTTCTGGCCGATCATTGCTGCTTCGATGACGATTGTTCCTGAACCGCAGAACGGGTCGACAAATGGGCGATCTGGGCTCCAGCGCGACAATTTGATAAGCGCTGCCGCTAAAGTTTCCTTTAGTGGTGCTTCCCCTTGCCCGACGCGGTAGCCGCGTTTATGGAGTCCGGCTCCGCTTGTATCGATCGATAACTGCACTTTGTCTTTCAGGATCGATACCTCAATCTTGAAGCGCGGTCCCGATTCATCCAAAAAGGCGTTGCGGTGATATGCTTTTTTCATGCGTTCAACAATCGCTTTTTTGACGATCGATTGGCAAGTCGGGACGCTGTGAAGTTTCGATTTGACCGATTTCCCTTGAACCGGGAATTCTGCATCGACAGGCAAGTATTTCTCCCATTCGATCGCTTTTGTCTGTTCGAACAGATCATCGAATGTCGTCGCTTCGAATTCGCCGGCGATCAATTTTACGCGGTCAGCGGTGCGCAGCCAGAGATTCGTTTTCGCGATATCGCGGGCAGTTCCTTCGAAAAATACTTTGCCGTTGTCTGTCGTCGTTTCGTACCCAAGTTCTTTTACTTCATTTGCCACGATGGATTCCAGACCCATCGCCGCAGTGGCCAGTAATTTATAACTAGTCATAACAACTTCCTTTCCGTCTTCCTAATACCTGTTTTAGTCATATAGCAACGACTGCTGAAAATACCGGATGTTGATAGACAGCAGCTTGAACCATATATAATTTTTCACTTCAAATTTTTCTTCATTCATATGAAGAAAGGCTCCCCAGCAGGAGAGCCTTTCAAAGATAATAAGTTAAGACCATTCAAAATTCTATAAGCCATGTTTTGTCTCCACGTACTCAAACAGCCAAAGCCTCGTACTAGCGGATGGCAATCATCTATCTGCGGATTCACTCCGCCTCTTCCGTCGGTTCATTTCCCTTGGAAAAGTGCCCCTACCATAATTTGGGTTTCTCACTCGCGGGGTTTACCTCGTTCCACCTGCATAGTTTCCTATACAGCTCCGTCACTGTGGCACCTTCAGGGTATTTCGGCCATATCCGAAGACTTAGGCGTTCTACCCGCCGTCAGCATAAATGCTGCCCCAGCTTATTGTTTCGCTGGGCGCGATCACTACGGTCATCGCAGATCCGTGTGAGCATGGACTTTCCTCTCCTGCATCAAGTGCAGGAGCGATTGCCAGAATTTCAAATGGCTAACTAAGTATACGCTATTCGGCTGCCGTTGACAAGCTTGTTATCGATTGTCGAGCTTATTGCCGAAGACGTGATTCTCCAGATGGGACAATCTGCGCAAAATATCAAAATTGGTCGTTCCAGGCGCGGGAGTTGCTTGCTTTTTTGGCGATTCCTCCAGCTCCGCTCGCAATCGGCGGTTTTCATTTTGCAATTGTTCGATTTTTTTGTTGTACAATTCATAGTCTTGAATGATTTCATCCAGGAAATGGTCCACTTCGTCCTGGTTGTAGCCGCGCATGGCTGTTTTAAAGTCTTTTTCAAGAATGTCTTTTGCTGCGTATTTAATATCCATTCGAATCGTCCTTCCATTAAAAGAAACTTCATGAAATATGTCTATTCCTTACGGCTAGTATAGCATAAGCGATATTTAACGTGTTCTGTGAACCGTAGATTCGGCGGCTTTTTTTCGTTTTTTCTCCTCAAGCCGCAATTCGCGCTTGGCCAAGTCATCCGATATCGATTTTCTGACTTTCGTATGGTTGGCTGCTTCTTTTGCAAAGCCGGTCATGACGAGCGCTTGCGCCGGGTCTTTAAATTGATGTTCATGGAGTTTTGCTAAATGCACCCACGCCTCCACTTCCACCGGACCACGCAAATGAGGCGCCGCTTCTTTGAACAATTGAAGCGCTTCCTCAAATTCGCCTTTGCGCTTTTTTTGCACTGCCAGTAAAAAGCGGGCAAGCGCACCGGCGTCTCCGCGCTCAAGCGTGACATGTTCGAGATAAGCGGCGCTTTGGTCGAATTGTTTCAAGTCTGCATACCATTTGCCGATATTCGTATAGGCGCCGCTCGATTCGCTCGAGAGATCCTCCATCAGCAAATCGGATGAACGGATGTACAGCGAAACGAGCGACAGGATGTCCAGTTCATTATGATACAGCACTTTCGCCAAGCCTTCCGGAAAGCCGCTTTTGACCGCATCGAGGTAAATCGCGGGAATCAAATATCCCGGAACGTCCCCGCTGCGGGCAAAGCCGAGCTTTTCTTCTTCGATGACGCTGAGCTTGAGCCGCTGCAATTCGTTTTTCCAGATCCGTTTCGTGCCGTGGAATAAATCGATCTGCTTCGGGTCTGGCAGTTTCGGCAAGGCCCCGCGGTGCATCGTCCAGCGCGAATGAAGCTGCGGCCAGTCAAAGCTTTTGCCATTATAGGAAAAAATAACCGAATCCTGGGCCTGCCACAAATTCGACTCATAGAGAAAAGCCGCTTCCTGCGAAGGGTCCGGCATGATCCATTGGGTCATTTCAAAACCGCCTTGTTTCCGTTCCAATACGCCAAGCAGGAAAATATACGCCCCCGTCCCACCGAGCCCCGTCGTTTCCGTATCGAAAAATACCAAAGGGGCTTCTTCGGAGAGTTTGAACGGATGATCATACTCGGTATTCTGCCATGCTTCAAGCACACGGTCGAGTTCGCCCAGCACGACATTGCCGTGGCGGTAATCAATCGGATACTCGATTTTCTTCTCAAACACAAAACCGAATTTATTTTCCTTTAAGGTCAAGCCGATTTCTTTCCATTGCGTTTCGTGAGGCGGCCGTACAGGAGTCGTAGTTTTTTATTCAGCATGCCTTTCATCTGCATCAACTTGTTTTCAAAAGACATACGCTCACCCCTCTTTCTCCAATTCCACGAGCAATTCGATGACGCGCCCTTTCATATCCATCGCCGCATCCTGAGCGCCGATGCATGACGGGCAACCATCAAAGCATGGGCATTCCGAGACGTGCTGGCGCGCTTTTTCAAGTAGCGGCTGCCATAACTCATAGATGCGTTCGCTGATGCCGATGCCGCCCGGGTAGGAATCATGAATAAAAAACGATGGCTGGTCGTTATGCGGTGATTTCACTTGCGGTACGACGTGGACATCGCGCCGGTCGCATTGTACGAATATCGGGATAAAGCTTTCGATTGCATAAGCTGCGCCGGTCATCATATCCGACAAATCCGAATCGCTGAAATCGGCTGGCTTGTCAAAACTGAGCCAAGTCGATGAGGTATGCAATTCTTCGGCTGGAAGTGAAATCGGCCCTGAGCCGATATTGTCATGTGTATCAAAGCGTATTTTCTTGAATATCGTCGGCATAGCAAGAACCGCCACATCTCCGTAAAAAACGTTGGACTGGTGGAGCTTGCGATGCTTGTCTTCGCTGATCACTTTCAGTTCGATCGCCAAGTTCGCGTCCGTGAAATAATCGACGTCCACTTCGCGCACATACGCTTTTTTCTCTTCCCAATCCAAGATCTCTACTTGGAACTGAGTGCCTTGGTGAAGGTAGATCGCTTCTTCGTGCAAAAGCGTCATGGCACTGAAGCGGTCCATCTCGCCGATGACTTTTGTGTCGGCCGGAACCGATTGGTCGACGATGACGACATTTTCCTGCGTTGCCGAACGCAAGGAGATATCATGCGCCGGGAAACGGTCGCTCATCCAATGCCAGCGGTCTGATGTCCGGACGAGCACCCCTTCTTCCTGAAGGTATTCAAGCAAAGACTGGACATCAAATTCCCCGTACATATCATCTGTCGAAAACGGCAGTTCGAATGACGCGCATTTCAGATGGTCCATCAAGATGATGATGTTCTCCGGATGGATGCGCGCTTCCTCCGGTGATTGGTCGAGAAGATATTCCGGATGATTGATGATGTACTGATCGAGTGCCGTTGACTGGGCGACATAGACAACGAGCGATTCGTCCTGGCGCCTGCCTGCACGCCCTGCCTGCTGCCAGGCGCTTGCGATATTCCCTGGATAGCCGGTCATGATGCACGCCTGCAATTGGCCGATGTCTACACCGAGTTCGAGTGCATTGGTCGATACGACGCATTGGATGGAACCGTCGCGCAAACCTTTTTCGATGGCGCGCCGCTCCGAAGGCAAATAGCCGCCGCGGTAGCCTTTAATCGATTCGTCCTGCAACTTATATTTTGTAATTTCGTTTAAATAAGTTACCAGCATTTCCACACGCACGCGTGATTTGGCAAACACGATTGTCTGGACGCCTTGCTTGACGAGATATGTCGCGAGATCACGCACTTCGAGCACCGCACTGCGCCGGACGCCGAATGTTGGGTGGACGATCGGAGGATTGTAGAACAAGATATGCTTTTTGCCTGCTGGCGCGCCGTTCCGGTCGATCAACTCGTGGTCGGTATTGGTCAAACTTTCAGCCAGCTGCTTCGGATTGGCAATGGTCGCCGACGTACAGATAAAGACCGGATCGCTGCCGTAAAAGTTGCAGATTCGTTTCAGGCGGCGGATAACGTGTGCCACATGGGTGCCAAATACCCCTTTGTAAGTGTGCAGTTCATCGATCACTATATAATGAAGGTTCTCAAAAAGAGACACCCATTTCGTATGATGCGGCAAAATGCCGGAATGGAGCATGTCGGGATTGGTCATGACGATTTGCCCGGCTTTCCGCACTTTCGTCCGGATCGACGGGGAAGTGTCGCCGTCATAGGTATAGGACAAGATCGACTGCTCGGTCTTTTCAATTAAATCGTGCAAATCACTTTTTTGGTCTTGCGCCAAAGCTTTTGTCGGAAACAAGTACAATGCCCGCGCATTCGGGTCATTCAATATTTTGTGCAGCACCGGCAAATGATAACAATACGATTTACCGGATGCGGTCGGCGTTACGGCCGTAAACGAATTGCCCGCTTGCGCCAAGTCGAACGCCTGCCTTTGATGGGTATACAATTGTTCGATGCCTTTTTTGCGTAAAGCCTGTTTCAGGCTATCGTGCATCGCTTCCGGAAAATCGGCATAGCTTGCCGGTTTCTCAGGCTTCGTATGCCAATGGTAAATGCGTTCCATCATCTCCGGCTCAACTTTCCACTCTTTAAGGATTTCCGGTATTGTCTTTTTGATTCTCATTGTTTCTCATCGCCCTTTTCATCTATCGCTGTAAGCAAGGTCTGTATCGTGTACTGAGCCGCTTGGATCGTCTGGACAAAACGTTTTTTGCTCGTATCTTTATAGAAACTCTGGACGAATACTTGCCCCATGCCTTCTGCCGCATTGTCGATTTGCAGCTTGTGGACGTATTTCGGCCGTTCGCTCCGGATAAACATAAGCGAAGCATCTTTCCATTCATCTATGGCAGCATGCCATTTATCGGCATATGGTTTTACATCTTGAAAAAAATCAGGATCTGCATCCAGCTCACGCATTTTCTTAAAGCGCGCGAGACACATATCGCATTCGTGGTAAAGATCGGTTGATAATTGCTTGAGGTCCATTTTCTTCCCCCTCCATAGCCATTAGTTTATCACAATCCGGCAACCCATATACAGTATGCCGAACAAGCATTCTTTTCAGTTGGAGATGGCTCAAAAATCCGCTATTATTAGGAATAAAGTTCGGAAACCTTTCATCATATTTATCGTCTAGGTGCGTGTGATATGATAAAGTAAGCGAGGTGTATCACAAATGGCAATCAATTACCCAAATGGAAAGAAATTTTCTCCACCGAAAGATCAGCCGGTGCAGAAGAAGAAAAAAGATGTTTCATTCAGCAATCGCGGGAAAACCCTGGAGGATGAACTGAACGAAACGAATAGTTTTTATTTACAGCGCGGGCTCGCCGTTATCCACAAAAAGCCCGTGCCGGTGCAAATCGTGCGTGTCGAATACCCCTCTAGGAGCGCTGCGGTTATACGGGAAGCTTATTTCCAAGCCCCGTCTACGACCGATTATAACGGCATCTGGCAAGGCCGCTACGTCGATTTCGAAGCGAAAGAAACCGAAATCCGGACTTCTTTCCCGTTGAAGAACATCCACGAACACCAAGTGCACCATATGGCAGACATCATCCGCCACGGGGGCCTGGCCTTTTTGATCATCCGATTCTCTTCCCTCGACCGCTATTTTGTCTTGCCATTCGAAATACTGGAAACCTATTGGAAGCGAATGGCCTCAGGCGGAAGGAAATCGATGACTTTAGCGGAAGTCGAAGAAGCTTCGGTTGAAGTAAAGCCAGGTGCTTTCCCGAGAATCGATTATCTGTCCGTGCTCCATCAGCTAATGAAATAGCATATACATGAAAGTGAGGAAGCGCATGTGAGTGATAAGAAAATATCGCGTGAAGAACGCAGAAAATCAATTGAACGGCAACGGAAAAACTCGAACAAACAAAAGAAATCCGGTGCAAAAACGTGGATTAAAAGAGGGTTACTGGCTATTGTAGCCTTGGCCGTCGCCGGCTTTCTATTCGGGGTCGTCTTATTCGCTGTCTATGCGTCCAGTGCGCCTGAACTCGACGAAGAACTGTTGAGAGACCCGATCAGCCCTGTTTTCCTGGCAAATGACGGTGAAACTGAAATTCCGTATTTCACTGCCCAAAACCGGGAATATGTCGAATATGACGATATTCCGCAAGTAATGGAAGATGCGATTCTTGCAACTGAAGACAATCGCTTCTATGACCATTCCGGAATCGATTTGATCCGCCTCGGCGGCGCGGTTGTCGCCAACATCACAGGCGGTTTTGGATCTCAAGGTGCCAGCACCATCACCCAGCAAGTCATCAAGAACTCCTTCCTGTCCAATGAAAAAACTTTGAAGCGTAAAGCACAGGAAGCCTACTTGGCATTCAAGCTTGAACAGGAATATTCCAAAGAAGAAATTTTTGAAATGTATTTCAACAAAATCCTGATGTCAGGCAATACTTATGGCTTTGGTACTGCTGCTGAGCAGTTCTTCGGGAAACCCGCAGCTGAGCTTGAACTTCACGAAGCTGCCCTTCTTGCCGGAATGCCGCAAAGCCCGAACCGTTATAATCCGTTCAAGAACCCGCAAGCAGCTGAAGAGCGCCGCGATATCGTCTTGAATTTGATGGAACAGCACGGGAAAATCGATGCAGCTCAAAAAGAAGAAGCGTGGAACACGCCAGTCGAATCCACACTTCTTCCTGAAGATCAGCGCACCACAACGGAAGAAAGCACGGAATACACAGCATTCATGGAAATGGTTGTTGATGAGCTCGAAGCCCTCGAAGGCGATTATTCGCTCGATGAAGGCTTGACGATTTATACGACACTCGAACCGTATGTACAAGAACGCGTCAATGAAACGATGTCTTCAGATCTCTTCTTCGATGACGAAGTTGAATCCGCCATGACAGTCGTCGATACACAAACCGGCGGCATCAGTGCAGTCGGGGCGGCCCGTGAATACGAAGGTGATGTGCGCAGAAACTTTGCAACATCCAGAGACCGCGTCATCGGTTCAACAATTAAGCCGCTTGTCAGCTATGGACCGGCCATCGAGTACCTGGATTGGTCAACCGGACAGACATTGGTCGATGAAGAATATTCTTATAGCGATGGCCAAGAAATCCGCAACGTCGATGGCCAGTTCCTTGGGCCAATGACAGCGCGCGAAGCCTTGTACCGCTCACGAAATATTCCGGCAGTTAAAGCGCTAGCGGAAGTTGGATCTGATAACGCTAGCGATTTCACTCAAAAACTCGGCTTGGACTTTGGTAGCATTTATGAATCCGCAGCACTAGGAACTCCTGAATTCAATATTTCTACTGTCGAACTGGCCGGTGCTTTCGCGGCTTTTGGCAACAATGGGGTATTCACTGAACCGCATACTATCAAAAAAATCGTCTTCCGCGATGGTTCAACAGAAGAAGTAGTCGCCCCTGAACCAGTGACGGCGATGAAAGACAGCACCGCTTATATGGTGACAGACATGCTTCGTGATGTCGTCGACACAAGTATTTCGGGATCGACAGGCAAAGAAGCCGCCATCAGCGGATTGGACATGGCCGGCAAGACTGGTACTTCTAACTACAGAGAAGACGACTTGACCAAATATGGCTTAGATGCAAGTTCCGCGCCGGATGTCTGGTTTGCAGGTTATACGACCGATTATTCCATTTCGGTCTGGAGCGGATACCCATCTATAGCTACACCAATCGACACCGCTTCAAACGAACGTCTGCTTGCACAGCGTTTGTTCAAGCAAGTGATGAGCCAGATCTCTTCACCGGAAACGGCAAGCTTTCAACAGCCGGACTCGGTATCCCAGGAAGTGATCGAAGTCGGCACTGAACCGCTTCGCCTGGCAAGCCCGTTCACCCCGTGGAGCATGCGCAGTGAAGAATTGTTTGCAAGGGGGACGGAGCCCAGTACAATATCAGAGCGATTTGTGGCAGACCCTGACCGACCTTCTGGATTAAGAGCAGACGTCAGCGGCTCAACAGCTAACTTGAGCTGGAGCCATGGTTCGGATGATGTGTCATTTGAAGTTTCCGTCAACGGCGAAGTGCTGACGACGACAGATGACACCAGCTATTCTTATGATGGCCTTGAAGAAGGCGTCACATATACATTCCGCGTCGTCGCCACTCAAAATGGCAGACGCAGTGACCCGGCTTCCACGACCATCGAGATCACGCCTCCTCCTGAAGAGGAGCCTGAGGAAGAGCCGGAAGAAGAACCTGTTGAAGAAGAACCAGTAGAAGAAGAACCGACTGAAGAAGAGCCAGCTGAAGAACAACCGGCCGAGGAAGAACCTACTGAAGAAGAACCTACTGAAGAAGAGCCTACTGAAGAGGAACCGGCTGAGGAAGAAGAAGCCACTGAAACTCCAGATGATCTCGTAGACATTCCTGAGCAGCCGGAAGAACCGGAAGAAGGAAACCAAGAAGGGTCAGGCAGCAATGCCTCATCCAACGAAAACGGCAATCGCAATGGAAACGAGAATGGAAATGACGATGATAACGGAAACAACTCAAACAATGAGGACGATGAAGACGCAACTTGATTTTCGTCCCAATTTTAAAAGGCCTGCTCTAGAATTCTAGGGCAGGCCTTTTTTTACGCAAAAACCTCGGGCAGAAATGGTTTCTGCCCGAGGTTCAATCATTCACTCAGCTGGGTAGCCGATCTTTATGCGTGCGATTTTCTTCTTTAGCTCCACGAATAATTGCTCCAGCTGTCGAGAAGCTGCGTGTGCACTTTTGGAGTTTCTCACAAACTCAAGCCGCTCGCGTTCATTCAATGGAGACGGAGCAGAGCTCCCGAACAAGTCATCAAGCGTTTTTCGCAATGCTTCGTAGACCTCATAACCTTCTGCAATGAGCTCGTGGCAGTCACCGGCCTGCTGCTGAAAACAGGATTGGATATCCTGCCCTAAGCCAGCCCAGGCTTCGTAGAACGGCGAAACGGCTTGGTCAATTGATTTCCGTGACAGCGTCATGTTTCACAAGTCCTTTTTTATCGCGTTTTTTCCCTTCGCGGCAACGGTCGAACAACGGACAGACGTGACAGCCGGGGTTTTGCGCCTTGCAGTGGTAGCGGCCGAAGAAGATGATTTGGTGATGGGTTTTCGACCAATCCTCTGCAGGGGTTTTTTTCATAATCGTCTCTTCGACTTGCAAGGGAGAATCTTTCCAGCGGCATAAGCCGAGACGTTTCGAGACGCGTTCGACATGGGTATCGACGGCCAGCGCCGGCTTATTGAATGCGACGGAAACGACCACATTGGCGGTCTTTCTTCCGACGCCTGGCAAAGTCATCAATAGGTCGCGGTCTTCCGGCACACGCCCGCCGTGCTGCTCGATCAGTATTCGGCTAAGCGCCTGGATGTTCTTCGCTTTATTGCGGAACAAGCCGATCGAACGGATATCCTGTTGCAATTCTTCCAAAGGAACCGAAAGATAATCTTCCGGTGTATGGTACTTCTCGAAAAGATTTGCCGTCACTTTGTTGACGAGCTTGTCGGTGCATTGTGCAGACAATAATACCGCAATGACCAAATCGAACGGGTTGCGGTGGATCAATTCACAATGGGCATCAGGAAACATATGGTCCATTTCCTCCAGGCAAGCGAGCCATTCTTTTTTCGTCATCATCCTATCACCTGCTAATTCCGTTCTTCCAGCCAATTATAGAATTGCACTTTTTTTGCGGTGCTTTCCTGCGGCTGGATGCGGATGTTTTTTTCCCGGAACGAATTCGCATGCCGTGACACTTGGCTCGACGTCCGGATATTCTTTTTCTTCCACTCGAACAAAATGCGGTCGACATAGCGCAAGCTGATCTTCTGCGCGATGACGGCTTCCTTCAAAGCCATGCGGATGACTTCCGGCGTATGGCCGTCCTGGTCCATCCACATGGAAATCGTTTCGATCTCCATCGGCGATAGAAAACGGCCAAATTCTTGTTCAAACAGCTGGAAGATCTCGCCTTCCTGTTCTTTTTGCGTATGCTCTTTTTCGGTTTGCGCTTTAAGCTCTAAGCAGTCGACGAGTTTGTCCCATAAAGGCTGGAGCGAAATCGTCTCGGTCAGCATCCCGTCGGCCGTTTCCTGGTGTATCGACAGATAGCCTTGCTGCATCAATTTCTGCAGCATCGTCGTCACGCTGTTCTGGCTGGCAGACATCCTTGCGGCGATTTCATCCGGTGTCGGAAACACGTTTCCTGCCTGTTGGAAGGAATGGATTTGCAATAGCATAATCGCTTCCTCGTCACTAATCTTCAAGCGCCGGTAAAACTGAAAAAAAAGCTGGGAAATGGTCACATTTCCCTGCTCAATCCATTGTTGCAATCGGTCAGACTGTCTCATATCCCAACCACCTTTCTGTATGCAAATTTCTAGCTGTCTAAATCTATTAGGATATTTCATCCACCGCAGCAGAAATCCTGTTTAAGGGGTTTCTGCCGGGCAGTTTCTTGTTGTCTTGTTTAACTTTTTTAAGGGTATAGACGGTTCAACAAACGCGGGAATGGAATCGATTCGCGGACATGTTCTGCTCCGCTGATCCAAGCGACTGTGCGCTCAAGGCCCAAACCGAATCCGGAATGCGGCACCGCTCCATATTTGCTGAGGTCCAAATACCATTCATACGCAGCTTCGTCCAAATTATGCTCTTGGATGCGCTGTTTCATCAACTCGTAATCATGGATGCGTTCAGATCCGCCGATGATCTCGCCGTAGCCTTCAGGCGCGATCATGTCAGCGCACAACACGACATCATCGCGGTCGGGATGCGGCTGCATATAGAACGGTTTGATGCCAATCGGGTAATGCGTGATGAAGATCGGCATATCGTAGCTTTCAGCTAACGCAGTCTCGTGAGGCGCGCCGAAATCTTCGCCCCATTTGATATCGTCAAAGCCATTGTCGTTCAGCCATTTGATCGCTTCATCATATGTGACGCGCGGGAACGGTGCTTGGATTTTTTCCAATTTCGTCGTGTCGCGGCCAAGGCGCTCGAGTTCAAGCTGGCAATTCTTCAAGACGGATTGTACGATATGGGCCACGTATTGCTCTTGGACTTCCAAGCTCTCTGCATGTTCCACAAAGGCCATTTCCGGTTCGATCATCCAGAATTCGATCAAGTGGCGGCGGGTTTTCGATTTTTCGGCACGGAATGTCGGCCCGAACGAGAACACTTTTCCTAATGCCATCGCAGCCGCTTCCATATAAAGCTGGCCGGATTGTGACAGATAGGCATCTTCATCGAAGTATTTTGTTGCAAACAATTCCGATGTGCCTTCAGGAGACGATCCTGTGAGAATCGGCGGGTCCACTTTGACGAATCCATTGTCATTGAAGAATTCGTAAGTGGCACGGATGATTTCGTTGCGGATTTTCATGATGGCGTGCTGTTTTCTTGAACGCAGCCACAGGTGGCGGTTGTCCATCAAGAACTCAGTACCGTGTTCTTTCGGCGTGATCGGGAAATCTTTCGCTTCCTGGATCACTTCGATCTCTGAAATGGCCAACTCGTAGCCGAACGCAGAGCGCTCGTCTTCTTTCACTTCACCAGTCACATATAATGAAGTTTCTTGCGTCAATGCTTTCGCTTTGGCAAAGATCTCTTCGCCCGCTTCTGCTTTGACAACGACGCCTTGCACGAAGCCGGATCCATCGCGCAATTGAAGAAAGGCGATTTTTCCGCTGGAGCGTTTATTGGCGACCCATGCGCCGAGCTTGATGGTTTGTCCGTTATATTTTGCCATTTCGGCGATAGTGATTTTTTTCATCTATTCAATAGCCTCCAAATGTATAGTGCTTATTCTTTCCAATTCTTGTGGACGAATTGGCTGATGCGTTCTACTGCCTCTTCCAACAATTCAAGAGATGTTGCATAGGACAAACGGATAGTCGAATGCGCGCCGAATCCAGATCCTGGAATCACCGCTACGTTCGCTTCTTCGAGCAATGCTTTCGCAAAATCATCCACTGATGAAAAACCGGTTTTCGCTGCAGCTTCAGAAACGTCCGGCAGCAAATAGAATGCCCCTTGAGGACGCAAAACGGTGAATCCTAGAATTTCTTCCAGTTTAGGGAAAATAGCTTCCAGACGGCTTTCAAATGCCTGGCGCATTTCTTCCACGGCATCTTGAGGCCCATTATACGCCTCGATTGCAGCATATTGTGATGTGGTCGTCGGGTTTGAAGTCGAATGGCTCGCAAGGTCAGTCATTGCTTTGATCAATTCCTTATCGCCAGCTGCATAGCCGATGCGCCATCCGGTCATTGAATGCGATTTCGACACGCCATTAATGATGACCGTGCGGTTTTTAGCATCTTCTGACAGCTCTGCCACTGAAATATGGACAGCATCGCCGTAGATCAATTTTTCGTAAATTTCATCGGAAACGATGAGGATATCTGCTTCGCGGCACACTTCAGCGAGTGCTTCAAGCTCTTCTTTCGAGTACAGCATGCCTGTTGGATTGCTTGGCGAGTTGATGATAACGGCTTTCGTGCGGTCTGTAATCGCTTCGCGCAATTGTTGGGGAGTGATTTTATACGATTGCCCGGCTGTCGCTTCTATGTAAACCGGCACGCCTCCAGCCAATTTCACCTGTTCCGGATAGCTGACCCAATAAGGAATCGGGATGATGACTTCGTCGCCTTCGTTCAACAATACTTGGAATAGCGTATAAAGTACATGTTTTGCCCCGACGCCGACCAGGATTTCATTTTTATCATAGCTTAGTCCCTGGTCGCGCTGCAATTTGTCCTGGATCGCTTGTTTTAGCGCCGGCAACCCGCCCGCAGGCGTATACTTCGTCTTGCCTTCTTCCATCGAGCGCTCGGCTGCATCGAGAATGTTTTGAGGCGTATTATAATCCGGTTCTCCTGCCCCAAGCCCGATGACGTCAACGCCTTGCGCTTTTAGTTCATTCGCTTTTGCCGTAATCGCCAATGTCGTGGATGGCGTTAAGGTCTGTACGCGGTTTGCTAATTTCAACAAATTGATCAACCCTTTCACAAATTCAATATGCGTTTCCACCAAGTGCCGTCTTCGGCTAAAAGATAGACGTAGTTCAAGCGTCCCGCTTCGTTCAAAAAGGCGATTTCCCATACAGCCCCGGCCTCTTCCATGCCAAGCTTTGTATGGAGGATTTCCTCGACTTCCATATCTTCCTGAACGATTTCGCGCGCTTGTTGAGCGGTCAATTGGTCTTCAAGCATTAATGCTTCCATGTCCCCTTCTTCAGGAACGAAGGCGGCTTTTATCTGTCCTTCCCCGTCCGTTCCAAGAACCGTCACGGATTGGGTCGAGCTGGAATAGACGTATGCCCGCTCCACTTCATCGAGCAGCCCTTCCGCCTCCACTTTTTCTACGGCTGCTTGTTCCGCTTCTGAGAACGGTTTATTGCCGAGGAATAAAATGACCAGCACAATAGCTACAGCCAAAAAAGACAGAAAAACAACGATGAATTTCATCCATTCTTTCATATGATCACCTAGGTTTTATAAATTGTGAAAACCGCTTTTGTCTGGTCGTCTTTATCAAGCGCCAGGCCAAACATCAAATCACGGTCTTTCAATGTCCGGTTCAATGCATCGACCACTTTGTACAGGTCGGATTGATACTCGACTTGCACAGTGTTTAATACTTCGATCTTGGATTCCATTGTTCGGCACTTCCTTTCGATTGAGGGAACCGTTCTTCCCTCTTTATCCTTGCTTATTATACCAATGTTCAATATCGGTTACCATCTTTTCCAAAGACACTTTGGCGACCGGCACGTCCGGCAAGGCATGAAGGAATTCCTCGCCGTATGATTTCGTTTCAATGCGGCGGTCCAGCACGATAAACAAGCCCTTGTCCTTTTTCGAGCGGATCAGCCGCCCGAACCCTTGGCGCAAACGCAGCACAGCTTCTGGCAAGGCATAATGCATAAATGGATTAATGCCTTCTTTCGAGATGATCCGTGATTTCGCTTTAAAAACAGGCTCTTCAGGCGATGTAAAGGGCAACCTTACGACGACAACAGCTCGCAGCGCATCACCAGGCACATCGACGCCTTCCCAAAAACTATTCGTCCCGAACAATACCGATTTCTGGAATCGCTGGAACGACTTCAATAATTTCATACGGCTTCCCGAAGACATGCCTTGCGCAAACAGCATATAATCATCGAGCAGCTGGGAATCCTGGATCAAATCGACCGTTTTCCTCAGCATGTCCTGTGAAGTGAACAACACAAAACAGCGCCCTTCGGTGACAAGCACCGTCTGGGTGACCGCGTCCGCCACGGATTCGATGTATTCCTGCTGGGACACTTGCTGGATGTCCGGCATGTCTTCAACGATATAGACTTTTGCGCCGCTGTAAAATTGATCGGCAGGTTCAAACTTTTCGATCGGCACCTGATTCGGTATGCCGAGCTGGTTGACGATAAAGCGTTCGTTCGATGGGACGCTCATCGTGCCTGACAGCCAAATGACCGCTTTTTCGCCTCTCGCCTGGCCGATGACCTTATCGACCAGCGACGCGACTTCATAGGGCCGTTTGTAGAGCGATAAGCTCGTCGGCATGCTGCGTAAGTCTCCTTCGATCCAGGAAACTTCATCTTCTTTCGGGAACAGGAAAATTTCACTGAACTCCACCGATTTCAGCATCAATTCTTCTGTCCAATAACGGAAATCTGCGAGCACGAGCCGTTCATTCATCGTCAGTTCCGTGAAGCGTTCTGCTTTTTGCAGGATGGTCTGGGCGATGTCGATCCAACTATTCAAGAATCTCAGCAAATCCATGAAACTTTCCCGTTCGAAATCCAATTCATCCAATAAAGATGCGCATTTCCGTGTGCGGCTATTATGGAATTTGTTCTGGAAAGCCTGCGCAAGATAGAGCGTCACTTCATCGAATAAACTGGTGTACTTCAAATACAAAGATTCCATTTGCAAAAGCTCAGGTACCCTGGCAAAGCCGTGCGATTCGGCGACGCGGTAGAATTTTGAAAACAGCTGATTTTCATCAAAGCTCCCCAACTGGCCGAATACATAGCGCCATTGCGTGTAGACGAAAGTCTTCTCTTTATAGGCAACTGCTGCCTGCACGACTTGATGTGCTTCATCCCATATATAGGCCTCAACGTTCTTCAATATTGCGCGCTTTTGGTTATGTGGATTCAATAGGAATGCGTGGTTGGTCACAATGACATCGGCATGTTCGGCTTCTGTCAGTGCGTGTTCGTAGAAATCGACGGTTTTTTCAAGCTTTGTCAATTTCCTCAAATGTGAACGGCGCACTTTGTCGACCAGCAACTGGCCGCCGCTCGACACGTTCAATTCATTTAAATCGCCCGTCTTGGTCGAAGTCAGCCAGACCATGATCTGCATGATCGTGAACGTTTCATCATAAGACTCATCTTCCCCGTGAAGCAACTCGAAAAAGCGTCCCAAATCGATATAATGCGACAGCCCTTTAATGAGCGCGACGTGGATGTTTGCGCCGAGAAACTCTTCTGCGAGCTTGACTTCCTTGGAGACGAGCTGGTCCTGCAGGTGGGTCGTATACGTACTGATGACCACTTGCTTGCCGGATTCCTTAGCATAGGCCCCTGCTGGTAATAGGTAGCCCAGTGTCTTGCCCATGCCGGTCGATGCTTCAATTACCAGTTCACTTCGCTCATGGATGGCCCGTTCCACCGCTTGCATCATCGCGACTTGGCTCGGCCGCTGTTCGTATTCCGGCTTAACCGTTTCCAATCCATTTCGCCAAGCCGACTGCTGCGGCGAATCATTGAAGACTTGCGCGCGCTCCGCTTTCGGGACAATCGGAATGCCGCGGAAGCGACCATATCGATCGGCTTGGCCGTTGCGTTTTTGCTGCGTAATTTCAAATAGCAGCCGCGACAGGTCCGATTTCAATTGGAAAGACCGTTTATGCAAAAGGACAAGCGTATCATAAGGAAGTTCAGCCAACTCCTGTTTCGCACCTAAAAACAGTTCAGCCGTCGCCAAGGCATCATCATCAGCACGATGTGCGTTGTTCAAGCGAATGCCTTGTTCTGCCGCAATGTCCTGCAATTTATAACTGAAGGCAGTCGGATAAACCAGGCGCGAAAGCTCTACGGTATCCATGGCCAGCCCCTGCCATTTCGGCATGCCGGCACGGCTCAGTTCTGCCTGAAGAAACGGTAAATCAAAATGGATATTATGGGCAATGAAAATAGCGCCTTCCAATTGCCTGTAGATTTCCTCGGCGTACGCTTCAAAAGGCTCTGCACCTTCCACGTCCCGCTCCGTTATATTGGTCAGATCCTGTATGAACGCCGGAATTTTCCGTTGCGGATTGATAAATTTCGTATATGTATCAACGATTTCTCCTTGTTCGATCGCCACCATCGCCAGTTGGATGATCCGGTCACCTTTTGCAGGGGAATGGCCCGTTGTTTCGATATCGACAACGACATATTTTTGGGAATTCATGATAACCCCTCTTTCTCAGGTGATTCTCTCAGGAAAAATTGTAACATATTCGCCAGCTGTTCGCCGGCGGGAACACGCCAAAAAAAGAAACACTCCAAAAGGGGGAGCTTTTCCCTTTTGGAGTGTTCAAGGATCGATCCTTACATGACCGTCGCTTCCGGTTCGTAATGGATGATTTCTTTGATGGAATTGTCTGCGTCCATAATTGCCACAGTCGGTTTATGGCTGCGCGCATCTTTATCCATGACATAGCCGTAAGATAAGATGATGACGATGTCTCCGCGCTGCACGAGGCGCGCTGCTGCCCCGTTGACACAGATAACGCCGCTGCCGCGTTCTCCGGCGATGATATACGTTTCGAAGCGGGCGCCATTATTATTATTGACGATATGGACTTTCTCATTCGGCAACATGCCGACTGCATCCAATAGATCCTGGTCAATCGTGATGCTGCCGACATAATTCAAATCGGCTTCAGTTACTGTCGCACGGTGGATTTTGGAATTGAGCATCATTCTAAGCATAGGTCAGTTCTCCTTTAAATTGAAAATGATATTGTCGATAAGCCGGGCTTTTGGGAATTGGACAGCGAGCGCGAGGATCGCTTGCCCGTTCGGCGCTTCGGTCAAGTCCGGATAAGACAGCAGCTCGATGTAATCGATTTTGCCGGAAGTTTCCGACTGGATAAAACGGGTCATCTCCGGAATCGGATTTTCTCCATCGCGAGCGGCTGTCACTCCCCGTTGCAAGGCTTGATAAAGTTTCGGTGCTTCCACACGTTCTGTTTCGCTCAGATAGACATTACGCGAGCTTTTGGCAAGCCCGTCCTGTTCACGGACTGTTGCGATGCGGCGGATTTCAAGCGGGAAATCGAAATCCCGCACAAGCGACTCAATGATCGCCAGCTGCTGTGCATCTTTCTGGCCAAAATAGGCTAGGTCGGGTTGAACAAGATGGAATAATTTCGTCACTACTTTCAACACGCCATCAAAATGTCCCGGGCGGCTTTCCAGCTCCCATCGTGATTTGCGATTTACGCGGGTACATCTCTTCTACAGACGGCGCAAAGATCACGTCGACGCCTGCTTTTTCAGCGAGCATGCTGTCGCGGTCAAAATTGCGTGGATAGCGGTCAAAATCTTCATTCGGGCCGAATTGCGCCGGGTTGACGAAAATGCTCATGGCCACCACGTCGTTTTCCGATTTTGCGGATTCAACAAGTGCCAGATGCCCTTCGTGCAAAAAGCCCATCGTCGGCACCAATCCAATCGACTGACCGCTTTCTTTTGTGCTCAGGACCCAGTTTCTTAAGTCCTTCACCGTGTTTACGACTTTCATGTTTTCCTCTCCTTTTTAGGAGAAAACCATATAAAAAGCCCTCTGTCAGAAGACAGAAGGACAGAAAATTCAAATTCGGTTTCCTCCGTCCCTGTCACGTAATGATCAAGGCAGAATCATATTCATTTATTGTTTGTTGTTGCGTGCCACGGTGCAGTTCCCATCGGATACTGCCCGTTATTTTCACTATAGCAGAATTTCTGAAAAATGCCTATATCCTTTACTTTAGCTCGATATCTGCGGAATAAATGCCATGAAGCTTGCCGTCTGCTGTACGGAGCTGCAAGACGCCGTCTTCTGTAATGCCTTCCGCTATGCCTTCTAAGGTTTCACGCGACATGCGGGCGCGAACCGCTTTGCCGATTGTCGCGGAATGCCCTTCCCATAATATTTTTAACGGGGCAAATCCTTTTTCAATATAGAGCTCTGTATAGATTTCAAGAAAGTGCAGGATTTCCTGCACTAATTCCCTGCGGTTTACCAGCTCACCGGACTCAAGGCGCAAAGAAGTGGCGATGTCCTGAACGCCAGCATCAAAATCTTCCCGTTCTTGATTGACGTTGACGCCGATGCCGATGATCAAAGCTTGGATGCCATCAGCGTCCGATTGCAGCTCTGTCAGGATGCCTGTCGCTTTTTTGGTACCGAACAGGATATCGTTCGGCCATTTGATCGATGCTTCTAAACCCGTCACCGATTGAATCGCCCGGACGATCGCTACCGCAGCGACCAATGTGAACTGGGGGGCTTTATGGGGCGGGACGTCGGGACGCAAGATGATGCTCATCCAGATTCCTTGCCCCTTCGCCGAATCCCATTTTCTCATCAAGCGGCCTCTGCCTTCTGTCTGAAGCTCCGCAATGACCACCGTTCCATCCGGCGCGCCTTCTTGTGCCAGTTGGTGCGCAACGATTTGAGTCGATGCACATTGTTCCATATACTCGATCTGCTTGCCGATTTTTTTCGTTTTGAGGTCGGCCTGGACAAGAAAAGCTTCCAGGCTGTCTGGGCTTTTTTGGATGCGGTAGCCTTTTTTGCGCACCGATTCGATTTCATAGCCCATTTCCTCAAGTTCTTTCATATGTTTCCAAATCGCCGTTCTAGAAACCCCGAACTCGTCTGCCAATTGCTGGCCTGACACCGGTTCAGATCCCGCTTCCAATAGCCGTGTCGCCAATTTATGTGTGACGGTGATATTCATCTATGAACCAGTCCTTTATCCGTTCTTTATCATTGGCCAAGCGGCGTTCGACCACTGCTTTTTCAATATGCAAGGTCCATTCTTTCAGCCATGGCCCCGCCTTTTTTCCAGTCCATTCCATCAAATCACGCCCATTCGCCGCAAGTTCTGATTTCGATTGGATTGGCAATGCCTGTTGCCGCTCTTTCACCGCTTGCGTTTTATGCGATGTAGTCTGTGCAATCGTCAATTGGCGTTCGGTGAAGCTGTAATAGACCCAGTCGTCCCAAAGCGACAGCCGGCTCGCTTCAAGCGCCCGTTGAAGGTCTTTTTTGTCTTGGTTGGAGAAACGGTATTCACGTATTGCACCGAAAGTCTCGCCATTTTGATGCAATAGGTAAAACCAGCCCGACAATGGATCTTTGTTGGATGTGTATCCAGACCAATCCAGCTCAAAAAGTCCGCCGGATGGCAAAAATTGGTTCAGGCGGGTTTCGATCAAATAACGCATGCTGATGTGCGGGGCTGCAGAAACCATGACTTTGTCCAATTCCGCCTTGATGCGCTCCATCGCGACGGACTGTATCTTCTCTGCATGTTCGATGATAGCTTGTTTGGTCGCGGGCTCGATATGGAAATTCAGCTGCCCAGAAAAGCGGATCGCCCGCAGCATGCGCAAAGCATCTTCTGCGAAACGCTCTTGTGGAACACCGACGGCACGGATGATGCCTGCACTTAGATCTTCTTTGCCGCCGAAAGGATCGATGATTTTCATTTGTTCAGTCATCGCCATTGAATTGATGGTAAAATCACGGCGTTTTAGATCTTCTTGCAACGAATTGACGAATTCCACTTTATCCGGCCTCCGATTATCCGAATAGCCGCTTTCTGTTCGGAATGTCGTGACTTCGGTTCCTTGGCCCTCAATGAGGATCATAACCGTCCCATGCTCGATTCCTGTATCGATCGACCGTTCGAATAGGGCTTTCACTTGTTCGGGTGACGCCGATGTCGCTACATCGATATCATGAGGCACGGATCCGCGCAAATAATCCCGCACCGCGCCGCCAACCATATAGGCTTCAAATCCCGCTTCTTTTAAACGCGCGATAATCTGCTTGGCCCGTTTCATTGCTTATCGGCCTTTTTCAGCAAGCGCGCGTATAGCGTTTCGTATTCGGCGAGGATTTTCTCTGAGCTAAAGCGTTTGGTCGCGGTTTCCAAAGCCGTCACCGACAATTTTTCATGGAGCATATCGTCGGTCAATATGCGGATTGCCGCATCAGCCGCAGCATCAATATCGCCCAGTTCCACCAAAAAGCCGTTTTCGCCCGGTTCGATGATTTCCGGAATGCCTCCGATTTGCGTACCGATTGCCGGCACGCCGCAAGCCATTGCCTCAAGCAACACAAGGCCAAACGCCTCTTTTTCCGACATCAGCAATTTCACATCGCTCATGCTGTAAAGCTCGGATAGATTGTCGCGCTTGCCGAGGAACAAGACCTCCTGTTCAATATGGAGGTCTTTCACTTGCTGGTGGATGCGGCTCATTTCAGGGCCGTCGCCGACCAGCAATAATTTGGCGCCGACCGTCTTTTGCACTATTGCAAAAGTGGAGACGACATCTTCCACCCGCTTCACTTTGCGGAAATTCGACACATGGATCAATACTTTTTCATGCGCTTCAATGCCTAGCTCTTCCTTCAACTTAGCTGAATCGTGCAGATGATATTCCCGTTCGTCGACAAAATTATGGACGGTTTCAATCTCTTTGTCCGGTGCGATCATGTCATAGGTCTGCTGTTTCAATGAATCCGACACTGCCGTCACGATATCGGATTTCTCGATGCCGTAACGGATTGCATCTTTTAAAGAGCTGTCTGTACCGAGGACTGTAATATCGGTGCCGTGCAAAGTCGTGACAATGCCGATATCGGACCCTGCCATATCGCGTCCCAATATCGCACAAACGGCATGAGGGATCGCGTAATGCACATGCAGAAGGTCAAGTTCTTCGTTTTTGATCACTTCCGCAATCTTCGTTGCCAGCGCGATATCATACGGTGCATATTGAAACACTGAATAGCTGTTGACATCCACTTGGTGGCTGAATATATTCGCATACAGCCGGTTTAGCCGGAACGGTGTACTCGAGGTGATGAAATGGATTTCATGGCCTTTTTCAGCCAGCATTTTCCCCAGTTCCGTCGCCACTACACCAGATCCGCCGACTGTCGGGTAACATGTAATTCCGATTTTCATTTTTCGCAAAATTTCTCCTCCTATTTCCGGCGGTCGCTGAGGAGCCGCCAATCGACCAAGCCATTTTCCAAACCTTTCAGGAGGACTTCGGCTGTTCCCATATTGGTCGCAAGCGGGATTTGGTATACATCACAAAGGCGGATTAAAGCCGTAACGTCCGGCTCGTGCGGCTGGGCTGTCAGCGGATCACGGAAAAAAATGATCATATCCATTTCATTCTGTGCAATCATCGCCCCGATCTGCTGGTCACCGCCAAGCGGCCCGGATTGAAAACGATGGACCGATAGGCCAGTTCCTTCTACCAAGCGGGAGCCGGTCGTTCCTGTTGCGTACAACTGATGCTTCGCCAAGATAGGTTTATAAGCTAATGCAAATTGTATCAAATCATCTTTTTTTCGATCGTGCGCAACCAATGCGATATTCATCAAATCGCCTCCATTATTTTAGCCTATGATATGTTCCAGGCCGTAAATTAATTCTTTGCGTTCTACCACTTCGCGAATCGACAAACTGACGCCAGACATGAACGAACCGCGGTTGAACGAATCGTGGCGCAATGTCAAAAGCTGTCCTTCGCCGCCAAGCAGCACTTGCTGATGGGCAACTAATCCCGGCAGGCGGACGCTATGGATGCGCATACCTTCGTAGTCTGCACCGCGAGCGCCTTGCAAAGTTTCTTTCTCATCTAGATGCCCTTGCTGATGCACGGGCCGCGTTTCACTCATCATATGCGCTGTCTTCATTGCGGTACCTGACGGGGCATCCAGTTTTTGGTCATGATGCATTTCGATGATTTCCACATCCGGCAAATATCTTGCCGCCTGTTCTGCAAATTTCATCATCAAGACTGCCCCCACCGCAAAATTAGGCGCGATGATGCAGCCAAGCGCTGAGGTTTTGGCAAGTTCTTTCAATTCTTCCAATTCCTCAGTGGAAAATCCTGTTGTCCCGACGACCGGGCGGATACCGAGCTGCAGCGCTTGTTTGGTATGCGCATAGACATGCTCGGGCGTCGTCAAATCGACGAGGACATCCGGTGCATGCTGGCCGTGAAGCTTTTCTAGATCGGTAAAGACCGGCACTTGAAAACTTTCAGGAAACAAGCCTGTCTCCGCCAACGTTGCACCGATATCTTTATAATCCAGTGCTGCCACGAGTTCCATATCGGTATTTTCCATTACAGTATGTACAGCTTCTTTGCCCATTTTCCCGCGGGCTCCGGCAATCGCTACTTTTATCGTCATCATTGTTCTTCCTTTCTTGTCCAGCGGTCTTTATCACGGGTCCGGAATTTTTCCATGACCCCGTCGTGGGCTTCCTGCAAATCGATATTCATAGAGTTGGCCATGGAAATCAAGACAAATAGCACATCGCCCATTTCCTCTGCAATCAGCTTTTCGGCCTCTGTCTCTTTTTTCTTTTTCGGCCCGTACACATGATTGACTTCACGCGCCAATTCCCCAAGCTCTTCGGTCATTCGCGCAAGCATTTCCATCGGCTCAAAATATCCTTCTTTAAACTGCCCGATATGGCGGTCCACTTCTTGCTGTAATTGCCTCATGCTTTTATCTGCGTTCACTGTCATCACACTCCCATTCAATCGTAAAGAAAACGGGGGGTGTTGTCAAAAACGGCATCATGGCAGATAATACAGAAGTTAATGACAAAAAAGGGAGGCTGCTTTTTTATGAAAGATCTTCAGTTGAAAAATATCTTTTTCATCCTTCTCGGCTCAGCTATCTATAGTTTCGGCTTTGTTCATTTTAATATCCAAAATGAGCTCGGTGAAGGCGGCTTCGCAGGGATCACGCTGATCCTGTATTTCCTTTGGAACTGGGATCCTGCACTGATGAACCTGTTATTGAACATTCCCTTATTCTTTATCGGCTGGAAGCTGCTTGGTCGCAAGATATTTCTTTATACGATCATCGGCACGGTCGCTGTTTCTGCTTTCTTGAAAATCTTCCTTGTCTACGAAGTCCAAATCCCCTTGCGTGATGATTTGTTTCTCGCCGCTTTGTTTGCCGGCGTCTTTGTCGGGATGGGGCTAGGTATCATCTTCCGCTACGGAGGGACGACCGGCGGGGTTGATATTATCGCCAGGCTCGTTCAAAAATACCTCGGCTGGAGCATGGGCAAGACGATGTTCCTGTTCGATGCCATGGTCATCATGCTATCGTGGCTGACGTTCCTCGACTACCGCTCCATGATGTATACGCTCGTCGCAGTCTTCGTTGGCGCCCGCGTTATTGATTTCGTCCAAGAAGGGGCCTATTCCGGACGCGGCGCGTTAATCATTTCCAATTCACAAGAAGAGATTGCAAGCCGCATTGCCATCGAAATGGATCGCGGCATCACGATTCTTCGCGGCTATGGCCATTTCACGAAAGAAGAGCGCGAAGTCCTTTACTGCGTCGTAGCGCGCAACGAACTCGTCAGATTGAAGAACATTGTCAATTCCGTCGATCCCCACGCATTCGTCTCATTAATTGAAGTGCATGATGTCATGGGTGAAGGGTTTACGCTCGATGAACAAAAACAGCCTCTTTAATGAAATTGGGCCAAATAAAAAACGGTCCCGTTTCGTTTTATTATGAACGGTCCATGCTTGTGTAGATCAAGATCAGACGAGCAAGTTCGATCACGGCAACTGCAGTCGCTGCTACATAAGTCATCGCTGCTGCGTTCAATACTTTTTTCGCATGTCTCTCTTCATCGTTGCGGATGATGTTATGCGACAACAGCTGGTCCATCGCGCGGTTTGAAGCGTTAAACTCCACCGGCAAAGTGACCAATTGGAACAACACACCAACTGCAAGAAGCGCGATACCGATCAACAAGGCTCCGCTCATCTGTGCGAACAAGCCGATCATGATAAACACCCAAGACATATTCGATGAAATATTGACCATCGGCACAAGGCGGTGGCGGAAACGCAGGAACGAATAATCCGTCGCATCCTGGATCGCGTGCCCCACTTCGTGCGCTGCGACAGCCGTGCCGGCTACCGATGGCTCATGGTAGTTATGGCTGCTGAGCGCAACCGTTTTGGTCATCGGGTTGTAATGGTCGCTAAGCATGCCGCGGCTTTCGACTACTTTCACATTACTCAGGCCGTTCTGGTCAAGGATGATGCGAGCCACTTCGGCCCCTGTATGCCCGGAAGTCGACCGGACTTTGGAATACTTCTTATATGTGCTTTTCAATTTCATTTGAGCCCAAATCGGCACAATCAACAAGACGATAAAATAAATCAAATAGCCGCCCAATCCCATTTTAATGATCAACCTCTCTTTTTGTTTCTATATCCCTATTTTACTTGTTTTTCTGACTTTCGGTCAACTAATACGCCGCGGTTCTAGATGGCGGTTCTGTGACGCCGTGAACCATGCAAACGCGATGCAGGCAATCGACAGCCAGAAGGTAAAATAGCCGATTTCTGAGCTGAATTCGCTCAAACTCGAATAGATTGGCATTTGCCCGAAAACATAATCGATGACATCGTTATGCAAAGTCCAGATCGCGGTGAGTGCCACCGATATATAGCCGAAGCGGTAATGCTCGAAATAAAGCACCGCTTGCAGTGCCATGGCGAAATGAGAAGCGACGAGCATCCAGCCCAGCCACCCGATCGACCCGGTGTGCACGAGCGTCAACAAATTCATGACGACCGCCCATAGGCCATATTTGATCAAGGTGACAAAAGCGAGTGCTTCGATGAGCGGACTGTGCTTGCCGATGATCCATAGTCCAAGGACAATCGTAAAAAACAAGCTCGCGGTCGGGCTATCCGGCACGAAGATGAGAAATATCGGCTCCGTAATGCGCAATTGCCAACCATACCATATGTATCCGTAAATGGTTCCGCCCAAATTGACGAAAAACAGCAATATCAAAAACGGACGGAACATTAGCCAAGCCGAAATTTTTGCTGTGAATTCCACCATCCAATCTCCCTTTCCTGTGCAAAAAAAAGAGCCGGTTTCCCGGCTCTTTTACATTGCATTATTCAGCTTCAAGTCCAGCAATAAACTCAGTCATAACTTGAAGATCTTCTTCTGAACCATCCCAAGATGGCGGCATGGATTGAACTCCGCCAGCTTCGATACCATTCACGGCAATTTCAGCGATTTCTTCTGCTGACAAGCCAGTTCCGATTAAGCTCGGCCCGACTGCCCCTTCCAAATTGTCGCCGTGGCAGCTGATACAAGCCGCTGCTGAATAGATTTCATATCCAGGGTCCGCTGTATCAATTTCAACTTCTTCCGTGATTTCCCCTTGGCGAGCCGCTGCTTCCCAGTCATGGTTAGCTACGGATTCCCAAGTAAGGAAAACGATGGATGCGATTGCCAAAAGCATGAAGCCCGTCGGCAATGGGCGTTTCGATGGACGGCGTTCCGGTCCGCGATCAAGGAACGGAGCAAGCATCAAGGCACCGAACGCAAGGCCCGGCATGATGATTGCGCCGACGATGTTAAATGGGCCGGACGCAAATTCATATTTCAATAATTGGTATAAGAACAAGAAATACCAGTCTGGCAATGGAATATATGCCGTGTCTGTCGGATCAGCCTGGCCTTCAAGAGGCGAAGGGTGGGCGACAGTCAAGAGCAAATAGCCAATTAGGAAGACAGAACCGATCATCCATTCTTTTAGAAGGAAGTTCGGCCAGAAGGCTTCTGTTTTGCCAGGATATTCGGAGTAATCTTTCGGGATATTCGGTTTCCGAAACTCCTTGCTCGGAACACGTGAATCCCCTACAAATTTCATCCCTTTTCCGCGGTGCATAGTGTCCCCTCCTTAAAATCCTTGGTCAAGGATGAATTACAATGGTCCTGAAATACCTTGTCTTCTGATCATGATAAAGTGTGCTGCGAGCAACCCAAGCAAAGCAGCAGGCAAGAAGAAGACGTGGATCGCGAAGAAGCGTGTCAAAGTTTGTGCGCCGAGAATCGTTGAATCCCCTGCAAGCAAAATTTTGATCGTTTCGCCGATCACCGGTACAGAAGCTGCAATTTCAATCCCAACTTTTGTTGCGAACAATGCTTTCATATCCCATGGAAGCAAGTAACCTGTGAAAGATAGGCCGAGGATTACGCCAAATAGCATAACGCCGACTACCCAGTTGAGCTCACGAGGTTTCTTATAAGACCCTGTGAAGAATACGCGCAGTGTATGAAGGAAAATCATAACTACTACTAAAGAAGCTCCCCAGTGGTGCATCCCACGCACGATTTCTCCAAAAGCGACTTCATTCTGGAGATAATAAACCGACTGCCAAGCATTTTCAATATCCGGCACGTAATACATGGTAAGGAACATGCCAGACAGGATCTGGATGACTGTGATAAAGAACGTCAGTCCTCCGAAACAATAGACAAATGCTGAAAAGTGGTGTGCGGGGTTAACGTGTTCCGGTACTTCATGGTCTGCAATATCGCGCCAGATCGGCGTGATGTCCAATCGCTCGTCTACCCAATCATATAACTTGTTTAGCACTGGTGTCGTACCCCCTAACTATTAAACTAAAGTATTTGGTTTTACTTGTCCGATGGCTACAAAACCATCCTGCTCTTGAACGTCGTACTCATCAAGAGGTCCGAGCGGTGGCGTACCTGGAATGTTCTGGCCGTTTTTCTCATAGCGTCCAGCGTGGCACGGGCAGAAGAACTGTGTTGGCTGTTCTGGGTCCCCGCCCCAGTTGACTGTGCATCCCAAGTGTTTGCAGACAGGCGAGAGTGCGATTAGCTTGTCGCCTTCTTTGTAAACCCATGCAGAATTTGTGACTTCAGATGTATACCATGCGTCCACTTGTTCAAATGTAAAGTCGACACGTACAGGCTCTTCTGTGATATCGGCAACAGCCTGGTCAGTCAAAACATAATCTCCAGCGTCTTTTTGCTGCAACACCGGATCGACTGCAAAACGCACCATCGGCATTAACATTCCTGCTGCCATGAAACCACCTACACCAGTCAGTGTGTAACCTAAAAATTGGCGTCGTGATACACGATTATTACTCATTCTTTTCCCCCCTCTAACATTCAAGGTCAGTCCAATGGACATACTCATTCAAATATAATTACTAGGACAACCTAATGATATATCAATCAAAACTTAAGGTCAATATCGCATTCAGTCTAATGGAATAGTTTGTGAACATTTCATGAATGATGTGTCCATTCTTTGGTAAACAGCGGCAACACTTGGCGCAGCTGGTCTTCCATGACCGATTTTTTGAAGGATTGGTCCATATCTCCCGTTGGAATGGCCGGCAGCCAGAGAACATTGTCAAGTTCTTCGACCGAGCGCCATTTCGGGTCAGTCGTTAGGTAGAAAATATGCTTGAATCCTGTTTCCGACAGTTCTTTTTTCAATTGTTCGCCCAGCTCTGTTCGGTCTGCCGCCCGGACATAAGAAATAGGCGGAAGCAAAAGAATCCGCCCTTTGAATTGCTTTTCCAGTATAACAGTTAGCGATTGCAAATATTCGGAAGCCCCAGCGCTCGCCTTCATGCCTGAAGCAGTCAAGTCCAATTCGATCAGCGGCACGACCGCCGTATCGACATAATCTTTTTGGCTTGCGTATAAATCGATGTCTTTGCTGTTGAAATGCATGTATTCAGTCACTCTCCATTTTTTTGGCCGATTTCACTACAGACAGCAAGGCAGACAGTTCAAAGAACCGGTCTTTATCTCCTGCGTCCAGTGCTTCGTCGATTTTTTTGAGGATCGTTTCTTCCTGGTAAGACGATAAACTCTCATTCAGTACCTTTTCTGCTATCAAGCGGTCCTGTTCGCTGACCGATGCCCCTTTTGGCATGTGTGGATTCTCTTCCAACACCGCGAGATACAACGGTGCAGGCGGAATGCTCGGGAAATTCAATTGCACAAATAAAGGTTCATCGGGATGGAGCCTGAGGTCGTGGAAGGACTTTTCGGCATCAGCGGTCATCAACTTGCCTTTATAGAATTGGAACGGGATTTGTTTGGATTCAGTCGTCGACATGACCATGGCACGGGGACAATAATGCGCTTCTTCCACAAAATGCGTTTTCTCCAGCAATTCATCATTGCTCAACAAGTAGTTGAGGATCCAAATGCATTCACGCCTTTTCATCTTATAAGACCCGAGGAACCAGCGGACAAATTGTTTTTTCTCCCCTACAGAAACAGATGCAGTCATATCGTCTCCCCCTTTCATTCAAACGATTGCAGCCAATCGAACCATTGTGGATTTTCGGGCTCCAGCGCTTGAAGTTGTTTAATTATTTCGAGAGCGCGGTCGCGTTTCCCTTCCTCTACTAAAAATAAGGCGAAGGACTCGAGGAACTCGGGATCGTCGGAAAATGCCGGATAGGCCTTGTCGTAATACTCCAGAGCTTTGCCGAACTGTTCTGTCCGGTCATACGCTTTAGCAATCATCGGATACAGTGCATGCCAGTCATTGCCGCTTTCGACAGCCATGGAGGCGAGTTCGAGCAACTCCTCGTCACGCTCTTCTGCATGGAAATAAGAGATCAGGGCATACAAGGCTTCCATATATTCGGGATCGAGCGCGATTGCCTGGCGCAGCATCTCCACGCCTTCCTCCCCTTTGCCGAGTTTCAGCGCGAGTTTCCCTGCGAACAAATACAATTCCTTGTCAAACTCATCACGCGCGAGTCCTTCTTTGATGGCATCGTAAGCACGTTTGTAATCTTCCATCATATTGAAGCATTGCGCTTTCAATAGATAAGCAGAAAAATAATCGGGATCGGCTGCCAACAGATCATCCAGCCGCTTCACCGACAATTCATATTGTTTCGCCTGAAAAGCGGCAAATGCAGCGCCGAACAAAACATCCGGCTGCGCTTCATCTTCGAGTGCGCGTTCATAATAAGGCAAAGCTTCCTCATAAGCCGCACCCGCACTGTATACTTCAGCCA
>NZ_JAPEHT010000099.1 GCF_028823615.1 Planococcus sp. A6 | reverse complement strand
GCGACCGAGGAGGCTCAAGCCATGCCCGCGGAAAGCGTCCGCCTGGAGCGATTTCATTAACTTATTTTAACCAAAATAAATTAAACAATTTTCCAAAAATTTTCATGCATTTGTTCTAAAATTTCCATCTGAGAGTTACAATGGAAACAGAACTGCAGAAAGGAGAACCGACATGATGAGCTATCCGGAAAAATACGAGCAGGTGCTGCCAGCATTGGAGAGCAAATGCAGCGAATTCACGTATTTGCAATATGAAACATTCACCCCGGAAGCCTTGTGGGATTATTGCCTGAAAAAAGCGTGGAAAAAGAAAAAAGTCGAAGACATGCGCTTGCATGAGATGGTGTCGGATATTATGGATCTGACAGCCTCCGATTTTGTCGCTTACCATCAGGTGGAGGGCTTTAAAACCGCAAACTTTTTCTCGGAAGACAGCATGGAGGACCTGCAGCAGCTTCTTCGTCCAGCGCGCCAGAAACCGCGCGGGATTTGACACCTTTTGGCACGTCACCGATAATGTAAGTGCTGTGTTCTATATTGAGGAGGAACTATACATATGAAAGCAAGATCTCGCATCATCGCCTTTTTCCTGCTGGTATTCATGCTCATCGGGCTGATTGGCACAACCAGCCTGCCGATCGCCAAAGACATCAATCTTGGGCTGGATCTGCAGGGCGGATTCGAAGTTCTTTACCAAGTGGAAGAGCTCGAAGAAGGCCAGGAAATTACAGAAGAAGTCGTTTCCGATACGACGGATGCACTGAGAAGCCGCATCGATGTACTCGGCGTCAGTGAACCGAATATTCAAATCGAAAGCGGCAACCGGATTCGCGTCCAATTGGCAGGGGTTGAAGATCAATCATCTGCCCGTGAGCTGCTTTCGACCGAAGCGAATTTATCGTTCCGCGATGCGGAGGATAATGTCATGCTATCCGGTAACGACCTCGCGCAAGGCGGTGCCACGGCCACTTTTAATCAGGAAGGCCAGCCGATCGTCACGCTTGAGTTGAACGAACCGGGCAAATTCGCCGAAGTGACTGGCGAAATTGCCCAAAAGCCGGCACCGGATAATGTGTTAGTCATCTGGCTCGATTTTGAGGAAGGCGTCGACTCCTATCAGGAAGAGCGCTTGAAAGCGGATCCGAAGTTCGTTTCCGACCCGCGCGTTTCACAGCGCATCAATTCACCGAGTGTTGAAATCTCCGGTTCCTTTACCGTAGAGGAAACGCAGAACTTGGCAGGTATCTTGAATGCCGGGGCATTGCCGGTGAAATTGGAAGAAATTTATTCGACTTCAGTCGGCGCGCAATTTGGTGAACAGGCGCTTGAACAGACGACATTCGCAGCCGGCATCGGCATCGCGGCTGTCCTCATTTTCATGCTGTTGTTCTACCGTTTCCCTGGTGCGATTGCCGTCATCACGCTTTCCGCTTACGTTTATTTGATCCTCGTGATCTTCGAATGGATTGGCGGCGTGCTGACCTTGCCGGGGATTGCAGCAATCATGCTCGGTGTCGGGATGGCAGTTGATGCCAATATCATCACCTATGAGCGGATACGCGAGGAGCTGCGGACTGGCCAGACTGTGCGGGATGCGTTCCGTGCCGGCGCCAGATCGTCGTTCTCTGCAATCATCGATGCCAATATCACGACGCTGCTTGCAGCGGCCGTCTTGTTCTATTTCGGCACTAGCTCTGTCAAAGGCTTCGCGACGATGTTGATCATTTCCATTCTCGCGAGCTTCCTGACAGCCGTATGGGGTTCTCGCCTGATGCTCGGTCTTTGGGTGTGGAGCGGATTCTTGGATAACAAGCCAGGCTGGTTCGGCTTATCGAAGAACAAGATTCATGCAAAAGAAGAAGACTTGCACATCACGGATTTGACAACGCCTTACGACCGCTTTGATTTTGCCGGCAACCGCCGTAAATTCTTTGCTGCGTCACTTGCGCTCATCTTGTCAGGGATGGTCGTGCTATCGATTTTCCAATTGAATTTGGGAATTGATTTCTCCAGTGGTACACGCGTGGAAGTTACGTCCGAATCCTCATTGTCACAAGAGGAAGTGGGAAGTTTCCTTGAAGACGCTGGTTTCCCATCGGATGACATTGTCATGGCAGGTGAAGGTTCTTCCATCGGGGTCGTTCGTTATGCAGAGGAATTCAGCCAACAGGAAATCGAGGAGTTGAAATCTGCAGCTGTAGATGAATACGGAATCGAGCCGAACGTGTCGACGGTTTCCCCGACAGTTGGGATTGAACTTGCACAAAATGCTTTGTATGCACTTGCCATCGCGGCAGTGGGCATCATTATCTATGTGGCATTCCGATTTGAATGGCGCATGGGGGTTGCTTCTGTCGTAGCATTGTTGCACGATGCATTCTTCATTGTTGCGGCATTTAGCATTCTGCGTCTTGAAGTGGATATCACCTTTATCGCGGCTGTGTTGACAATCATCGGGTATTCAATCAACGACACGATTGTCACCTTTGACCGCATTCGTGAAAACATGCGCCGCGTCAAAAAAGTGGAGACGGTCGATCAATTGGAGAGAATCGTCAATACTTCGCTGCGACAGACCTTAACACGTTCCATCAATACAGTCATGACCGTATTCCTGGTCGTGCTGGCGCTTTTGATTTTCGGCGCTGCATCGATTACGAATTTCTCGATCGCTTTATTGATTGGCTTGATTGCAGGGACGTATTCTTCGATCTTCATCGCTGCCCAGCTATGGCTCGTGTTGAAAAAACGCGAGTTGAATAAAAAAGGGCCGATCGATATCGAGAAGAAAGAACAAGAGTCGAAATGGGGCTCCGACGAACCGGTCGTTTAAGTTTAATAGGAGAAAGGGACAGGGTATAGAGTATTGATACCTTGTCCCTTTTTTTGTGTAAAAAGCGGCACGGTGTACGCAGCTGGAACAGAAAGGATGGTTCACATGAAATTGCAATGGCTCTTATTGCTCGGTCTTGTTTTTGCTATCATCATCGCGGTATTTGCAGTATTTAATGTCGACAATGTGCCGGTCAATTATGTGTTCGGCGAATCACAATGGCCGTTGATCTTGGTCATTCTCGTGTCTGCATTGCTTGGCTTCCTATTGTCGAGCATTCTTGCCATGACACGCACGTACCAATTAAAACGCAAAGTGAAGACGCTCCAAAAAGAAGTGGCGGTCAAGGAATCGCTTATCGCCACGCAGCAGAATGAAATCGCTGAATACCAGAAAGCGGGCGTCACGCCTGATGCAATGGTCGTCACCGGAGAAGAACGGACGCATGATGCAGACGAGTCGCTCCGGTCGCAGCCTAAACGCGACGAGTTCGGCGTTAACGACACAGAAGACCGTCGAGTTGACAAGCGCCGCGACGAATTGTAAAAAATGAACCTTTCGGCTAAGCGCCGAAAGGTTTTTGTCTGTCCGCTGATGTTGTATAATGTACGGGTGAGGAAGTGAAGACCAATGATAGAATCGAAAAAAAGATGGCAATTGACAACACCGGATGAACAAGCGGTCCAGGAATTACAAGAGGCGCTTTCCTTGTCTTCCGTGCTGGCGAAAATCCTCGTCACACGCGGCATCAACACGGTGGAAAAAGCGCAGGAATTTCTGGATGTTGAATTATCCGGCATACATAATCCGTTTCTGATGAAGGATATGGACGTCGCTGTGGCGCGTATCCAACAGGCGATTGAAGCGGAAGAAAAAATTCTGGTCTACGGCGATTATGATGCCGATGGCGTTACGAGCACAACGGTCATGATGACGGTGCTGGAAGACTTGGGCGCGGATGTGTCGTTCAAGATCCCGAACCGCTTTGACCATGGCTACGGCCCGAATGCGGAGTTGTTCAAAGAAGCCCATGCTGAAGGCATCGCCTTGATCGTCACGGTTGATAACGGCGTGTCAGGAATCGAGCCGGTGCGCTTGGCGAACGAACTCGGGATGGACGTCATCATCAGTGACCATCACGATATCGGCGATGAACTCCCAGCAGCACTCGCGGTCATCCATCCGCGGCATCCAGAAGGCAAGTACCCGTTCGGCGAACTGGCCGGTGTCGGTGTTGCATTCAAAATGGCACAGGCGCTTTATGGCGACATCCCGGACCATTTGACGGAGCTAGTCGCCATCGGCACGATTGCCGATTTGGTGCCGTTGCACGGTGAAAACCGCGTGCTCGTCAAAGAAGGCTTGCGTGCTTTGCAAGATTCGCCAATGCCAGCCATTGCGGCGCTCGCGGATGTAGCTGGCGTCAAGCAGCGCGACATTACGGAAGAGACAATCGGCTTCATGTTCGGCCCGCGCATCAATGCGATTGGCCGTTTGCAATCAGCAGACCCGGCCGTGCGAATGTTCATGACTGACGATCCATCGGAAGCAAGATCCCTGGCAGATGGATTGGACGTCTTGAATAAAGAACGCCAGGCGATCGTCAAGGCGATTTCCGAGCAGGCAATCGAGCAAGTGGAAGCGCGCTATGGGGAACACCTGCCACACGTCATCGTCGTGGCGCAGGAAGGGTGGAACCCTGGCGTTGTCGGCATCGTCGCCTCGAAACTGACCGAGAAGTTCTACCGCCCGTCGATTGTGTTGTCGCTCGATTTGGCGAACGGCAAAGCGAAAGGCTCGGCGCGCAGCATCGAAGGCTTCCATTTATATAATGAACTCGCCAAAAACCGCGACATCCTGCCGCATTTCGGCGGCCACCCGATGGCAGCGGGCATGACACTTGCTGCGGGAGATGTCGACGAATTGCGCGAACGTTTGAACGAACAAGCGAAAGCGTCATTAACTGCAGAAGATTTGGTGCCGGTCGTGTCGATTGATATCCCTGTGACGCTCGATGAAGTCAATACGGACACGATTGAAGGCATGCGCCGCCTAGCACCGTTCGGCATGGGTTTTGCCAAGCCGAAATTTTATTTGGAAGGCGTCAAGGTCGCCGGCATCCGCAAAATCGGTGCGAGCCAAGCGCATTTGAAGATGGAGCTGGCGCAAAACGGTTCCACTTTGGACGCAGTCGGCTTCGGTATCGGGGAGCTCGGCGATGAACTGACGCCTGATGTGAAAATTGATGTCATCGGCGATCTGCAGATCAACGAATGGAACGGCCGTAAAAAACCGCAGCTGCTAGTCGAGGATATCCGCACGGATGAGTGGCAATTATTCGATATCCGCGGCATCCGCCAAGTCAGCCGCTGGTCGAAGCTCATCCCGAAGCAAAACCAGGTATTCGTGGCTTTCCAGAAAGAAACGGAAGCTGTATTCAGTTCATTGCTAGAAGGGCCGATCGTTGCCGCACAAGCTCTCGCTGAATCGGATTCTGCGAAAGACCATCTTGTGCTGTTGGATCTGCCGGATTCAGAAGAGCAGTTGTCGACTGTTCTCAAACAGCTGCGGCCGAAGCGTGTCTATGCCCATTTCTATGCGCAGGAATCCCAATATTTCGAGCGCATCCCGGACCGCGACCAATTCAAATGGCTGTTCGGATTCGTCAAGAAGCGCGGGATGTTCGACTTCAAAAAGAACGGCGAAGAACTTGCCAAACATAAAGGCTGGAGCCGGGAAACATTATTTTTCATGCTTCAGGTGTTTTTTGAACTCGGTTTTGTTACACTTAACAATGGAATTACCGAGATTGCACAGGCTCCGGGAAAACGTGATCTGTCAGAAGCGCCGTCTTACAAGAAGCGCGAGCGGCAAATTGCCTTGGAACAAAAGCTCTTGTATGCATCCTATCGGGATCTAAAAGACTGGTTTGACGCCCAAGTGTCAGCCAAGGAGGAAGAATTATGGATTTAAAGCAATATATAACCATCGTAGAAGATTGGCCGAAGCCAGGAATCAAATTCAAGGATATTACATCTTTGATGGACAGCGGCGAAGCCTATAAATACGCAACGGACCAAATCGTCGCTTATGCGAAGACGGTCGATGCAGAACTTATCGTCGGACCGGAAGCACGCGGCTTTATCATTGGCTGCCCTGTCGCTTACGCGCTAGGAATCGGCTTTGCGCCAGTCCGCAAAGAAGGCAAATTGCCGCGTGAAGTGATTCGCGCACAATACGGCCTCGAATACGGGACAGATGTTTTGACGATGCACAAAGATGCCATCAAACCGGGGCAGCGCGTCTTGATCACAGACGATCTTTTGGCTACCGGCGGAACGATCAACGCGACGATCAACTTGGTCGAACAGCTTGGCGGCGTTGTTGTCGGCTGCGCATTTTTAATCGAATTGACTTATTTGGATGGCCGCAAGAACCTCGATGGCTACGATGTCACGACTTTGATGCAATATTAAGAAAATCACCTTGCCTTTTTGGGCAAGGTGATTTTTTTTCTGATGGTAGGGTATGGTAGAGAAAGAAACTAGCGAGAGAGGTGATTTCCATGATTGAATTGGACAGACGGTATGACCCTGTGCAAAACAATGAATTGATCGGGCAGCTGTTAAACGATGCAACTCCTCTAGAACAGACTACCAGGGAGACCGAAGCGCTGTTCAATGACATCAAGAAAGATCTCCCGCGTGTACGCATCAAACGGCCTGTCCATTTTTTCGAGAAGCTCTGGTCTGTTTTTGCCGATGAGTATGAAGTGGCGGACGATAACGGTTATGGCACCATCGTGTTTGGCCAAGACCTGTTTCCGGAATGGAAAGGCAAGTTGGACCGCGAATACAAAAAGCTCGATTCGACGATCAACCGGCGTGTCAACATACGCGATTACGGGGCGATCGGCGACGGCATCACCGATTGCACCGAAGCATTCAAGAAAGCGATCGGCAATGGGCGTGTAGAAGTGACGGTCCCGCCTGGCGTCTATATCGTCAAAGGCATCCGCGTCCCGTCATGGAGCCGGATCGTCGGGGCGGGCAAGACCGCCTCGGTTATCAAGCTGCATCCGAAAGCACCGAAGCGTTCGCGTTTATTGACGAACTCCAATTATGTGACCGGCAACCGCAATATCTCGATCGAAAGCTTGAGCCTCGACTGGAATGTGGAACGGCTCGGACAGACCGAACGCACCAATGCCTGGGGCAATTATTCAAGCTGTGTCACTTTTGCGGGTGTCACGTACGGCTGGGTACGGGATGTCGAAGCGATCAATCCCGGACTGCACTGCGTCGACATCACCTCGCCGCTTTATAATTACGCAGGCGACGGCATGCGCGGGAGGGGCGGCAGCAAGTATATCTGGGTCGATAAAGTGAACGGTTTCGGCTTCGGGGACGACGGCTTGACGACCCATCATAGCGATTATGTCTTCGTCTCGAACTGCCATTTTTCCGACCCGAGCGGGAAAGCGCATAAAAAAGGCTACTCCAATTCCAATGGCATTGAAATCGATGACGGATCGAGGCACGTCTGGCTGTTCAATAATTCGACCTCACGCTGCTTCGGCGGCATCGAAATCAAAGCGCACGCCAATTCGTCGGCAGCGTCCGGCGTTTTCATTTCCGGCCATTTGTCGGTCAATGACAACCGCTCATTCAACTTCCGGCATATCGGCCATCACTTGAGGGAAGATCCTGAATCCTTATCGGCCTATAATATCAAAGCGCAGCGCCTCGTTTCACTGGCACCTGTCGAAACGCGGCTTTATAAAGATTCATCGCCGCGCTCGTTGGTCATTTCCGGCTACCGCAATGTTGCGATCAACCGCTTCCTGTTCGAAGGCGATCCGCTCTATGATTATAAAGGGCGGCCGGCCTCCGCTGTACAGTACCGGGCTGAGCATATTTCGCTGTCGAATGGCGTGGTACGCGGCTTCCGGACCGCGGGATCTGACATTTCCATCATGGGCGGAAAGCAAAGCGCGCGCAACGTCCGTGTCAAGAACATCATGAGCGTCGACTCATCGAACAAGACCGTCGCAGTGGGCGATGACAGCAAATGGATCATGGTCGACGGCATCCGTAAACAGAAAGCAGACCGCCTGTAGCCCCTGGGGTATTTCCGGGAGATAGATGAAAACACGCAAAAGCTTTACTTTTTAGCGGAAAGTTATCTATAATAAAGAAATACTCTTCTGGAAATAAATAAAGCAAGGTGGGCAATTATGGCGAAAGATCAAGTGAGAACAGTTGAAGATGTATTCGAAATGGTTGCGTCCTATATGAATGCAGAGCACGTAGAAACGATTAAGAAGGCTTACCAGCTTGCCTATGAAGCCCATGATGGCCAATTCCGGAAATCCGGCGAACCGTATATTGTGCATCCGGTGCAAGTGGCCGGGATCCTCGCAGAATTGCAGATGGATCCGGCCACAGTCGCAGCGGGTTTTTTGCATGATGTCGTAGAAGACACCGACGTCAGCCGCGAAGACATCGTCCGCGAATTCGATGAAGAAGTCGCATTATTGGTCGATGGCGTGACGAAACTCAGCAAGATCAAGTATATGTCGAAAGAAGAACAGCAGGCGGAAAACCACCGCAAGATGTTTGTCGCGATGGCGCAGGATATCCGCGTCATCCTTATCAAGCTAGCGGACCGTCTGCATAATTTGCGTACCTTGAAATACCAATCGGTCGAAAAGCAGCGCATCAAAGCGAACGAGACGCTGGAGATCTTTGCGCCGATTGCACACCGCTTAGGGATCAATACGATCAAATGGGAGCTTGAAGACACGGCTCTCCGTTATTTGAACCCTCAGCAATATTACCGCATCGTCAATCTAATGAAGAAAAAACGCACGGAGCGGGAAGATTATTTGAATAATGTTATGGGCGAAATCCGCGTCCAGCTGGATGAGGTGGGCATTGAAGCCGATCTATTCGGGCGTCCGAAGCATATTTACAGTATTTACAAGAAAATGGCGATGCAAAACAAGCAATTCAATGAAATCTATGATTTGCTCGCTGTGCGCATCACGGTCGATAGCATCAAAGACTGTTACGCGGTGCTTGGCATCATCCATTCCACATGGAAGCCGATGCCGGGGCGCTTCAAGGATTACATCGCCATGCCGAAACAGAATTTGTACCAATCGCTGCATACGACGGTCATCGGGCCGCAGGGCGATCCTTTGGAAGTGCAGATCCGCACCGAAGAAATGCACCGCATAGCCGAATACGGGGTCGCGGCGCACTGGGCATACAAAGAAGGCAAGACTTCTGACAAGCCGCTCAGTTCCGTGGATTCCCGCCTGTCGTGGTTCCGTGAAATCCTTGATTTCCAGAACGAATCAGACAATGCGGAAGAATTCATGGAATCACTGAAATTCGACTTGTTTTCGGATATGGTCTACGTGTTCTCACCAAAAGGCGACGTTATCGAAATGCCAGACGGCTCTTGCCCAATCGATTTTGCCTACCGCGTCCATAGCGAAATCGGCAATAAGACGATCGGTGCAAAAGTGAACGGTAAAATGGTACCGCTCGATCACGAACTGCATACCGGCGACATTGTCGAAATCTTGACGTCCAAGCAATCGGTCGGCCCAAGCCGCGATTGGCTGAATATCGCCAAATCGACGCAGGCAAAAAACAAAATCAAGCAATTCTTCAAGAAGCAAGTACGCGACGACAACGTCCATAAAGGGCGCGACCTCGTCGAAAAAGAAATCAAAGCACAGGAATTCACCCAAAAAGAAGTGCTGACAGCGGAGAACATTAAACGCGTCATCGAGAAATACAATTTCGCCAGCGAAGATGATATGTATGCGGCTGTCGGGTTCAACGGCATCACCGCCCAGCAAGTCGTCAACCGTTTGGCGGAGCGCCAGCGCAAAAAGCGCGAGCAGGAAGAAGCCATCGAAAAAATCACCGTGGAAATGAAATCCAACCAGCCCAAAAAACAGACGGAATCCGGCGTCATCGTGCGCGGCATCGACAATATGATGATTCGTTTGTCGAAATGCTGCAACCCGGTGCCGGGCGATGCCATTCTCGGTTTTATCACCAAAGGCCGTGGCGTCTCGGTTCACCGCGCAGATTGCCCGAATATCCAGGCAGATGAATCCGACCGGCTGATCCCGGTCGAATGGGAAAACGCCGGGTCTCCTGAAAACAAATCGTATCAAATCGATATCGAAGTGCAGGCATACGACCGCACCGGCTTGATTAACGAAGTGATGCATATGGTCAGCGAGACGAAGACGACGATTACCGCCGTCAGCGGGCGTGCCGACAAAGACAAGATCGCAACGATCAATTTGTCGATCATGATTCCGCATATCTCTCACCTGAACCGTGTCGTGGAACGCATCAAGCAAATTCCGGACGTTTATTCGGTTACACGCGTGACGAATTAAGGAGGAGCCATGAGAGTCGTATTGCAGCGTTCAAAAAAAGCGTCCGTCACCGTTGACGGGCAAATTACCGGGGCAATCGATTCCGGCTATGTTTTATTGGTCGGCATCACCCATAGCGATAGCGAAGCGGATGCAGTTTATGCCGCCAAGAAAATTGCTGGGCTTCGCTTGTTCGAAGACGAAGACGGCAAGATGAATCGCTCGATCGAGGAAGCGGGGGGCAGCGTGCTATCAATTTCCCAGTTCACCTTGTACGGAGACGTGAAAAAAGGGCGGCGCCCGAGCTTTGTCGAAGCGGCGCGCCCGGAACAAGCGGAACCGTTGTGGCTGAAATTCAACGAGGAATTGACAAGCCACGGCCTCCAGGTCGAAACCGGCGTATTCGGCGCGATGATGGATGTCCAGCTCGTCAACGACGGGCCGGTCACCATCATCGTCGATTCGGATGGTGCCAAGAAATAACGAGAGAAAGAGGCAAGCAAATCTACTTGCCTCTTTTTTGATGGATAAAACGCCTGGAAATGATCCGTTGAAGCTTTCAACCTCAAGTTCCAATCCGCTGTTAACAAAAATGCCCCGCTTCTCATTTGAGAAGCGGGGCATTCGATTTTATTCGCTTAATTCAGAATCGAAATAGCTGATGATGCCGTTGTAAAGGCCAAGTGCCGCTTGTTCGCGGAATTGGTCGCTCGAGACGATGCGTTCTTCGTTGAAATTACTGAGGAAGCCAAGTTCGACAAGCACCGCGGCCTGGCGATTATCCCGCAAGACGAGGTAATTGCCTTTTCTTGCGCCCCGGTCATTGAGTGTCAATTTACCGGCCAAACCGCCGTTGATGTGCTCGGCCAATTTTTGCTGGTACGGATGCTGGTAATACGAAGTGAAGCCGGAAACGCTGCTGTCTTCCGTGGCATCATAATGGATGCTGATGAAGGCATCCGCCGCCACTTGATGGCTTTCGGAAACGCGGTGGCGAAGATCGACGTAAACATCGGACTGCCTCGTCATGACGACTTCCGCCCCTGCCGAGCGCAGGTGGTGGGACAAAATTTCAGCTGTTTTCAAGGTCAGGTCTTTTTCGTTCGTTTTCCGGACACCGACTGTGCCACCGTCATTGCCTCCGTGGCCCGGATCCAAGACGACTGTCAAGCCATTCAGTGTGCCGGCTTTTCTTACGGGTTGCTCTTTTTCGGCCTCGGCTGTTTCAGTGGATGTTCCTGTGCGCACGACCCAGTCGGCAATATAAGCTTGGCGGCCATCTTCAAGCGCCACTAAATACCATTGGCCTTCTTTGCCTGCGACCGATAGCTGCATGCCGGCATCCGCCCGCGTGACTACTTCTGAAGAGGTGTTCGCTTGTGCGCGCAGATTCGTGCCGTCGGTAAGGACGGTCACTTGTTCATCGGTAGAGCTTGCTTGTTGTGCGGGCTGGTCGGACAATTCGCCGTAGAAGGCGTAGACCCAGCCGGTTTCACCTTCTGCAAGTTCAAGCTGGACCCAATTACCGTTCATTCCTTTTACGTTGAATACTTGGCCTTCTTTAACGGAGGCCTGGATTTCCGCGTTTAAACTCGGTTCAGAACGGACATTCAGTGCGTCGACCGCGATGCGGAATGAAGACAGTTTTTCAAGAGCTTGAGCCTCTTCTGCCGGTTCTTTGGAAGAGGAGTCTTCCGGAGACGCGGCTTGTTGCTCAGTCAAGCTTATGTATTGTGTCGAGACGAAGCCGCGGACATTACGGAATTGGACTTCTGTCCAGTCACCGTGGCTCGCAATCACTTGTGCTTGTTCGCCGGCATTCATTTTCGACAGCACTGCGGAAGATAGATCTGCCTGCGCGCGGATGTTCAAGCTGTCGACAGAGGATACAGCGGTTTGGGCTGATGCCTCTTGTGCTTGTTCTGTGCTGACGAGCCAGGAAGCAACCCAACCTTCTGTATTGCCGTGGCGGATCTCGATCCAATCGCCGCTGCGTGAAACTTGTTGTGCTTTGTTACCTTGTTTCATCGAGCCGATCACTTCATAGCTCAAACCCGGCCCGGTCCGGATGTTGACCGTTGAGCCGGTCGCGGACACCTCGCCGTTATCTGCATGGGCAGGATTCGAAACGGCTAATGGGATCGTGCCAGATAGGGCCAAAATGAAAACCAGCAAGGTGAGTAATAATCGTCGTTGCATAGCGGGCCTCCTAAATTAAGTTCATCTTCATCATAATATCAAAAAAATCAGGCAATGTATGCAAAAGCTTGACAAGATTTCTTCAGCTGATTAAGATTGATTTATTCTACTTATATAATTTTTGCTGAAGACGGAGAAAGTAATTGCTGGCATCGACTGAAAAGAGAGGGAAAGCCCTGGGCTGAAAGCTTTCCTGCAGAGATCTGCAACGAACAACACTCTTGAGGTTCTTTACTGAACGGCGCCCCGCGCTTATTAGGCTAAGACGGTTCCGGCCGTTATCCGGACAGAGAGGGCGCAGATTGTTGCGTCAACTAGGGTGGAACCGCGGAAGCTAATTTTTAGCTC
>NZ_JAPEHT010000098.1 GCF_028823615.1 Planococcus sp. A6 | reverse complement strand
TATTTACGGAAATCCACTCAGGAGGTGAACAGATGAAAAAAGACATGCGCTATTTGTGCTATCCGTTTATGAGAGAAAGCGCTTCAACGGTTGATTTCGAGATCCGCACCGATTCCTTGACGACGCGAATCGGCGAAGCCATCGCGGTCAACGATGTCCCTCAAATCATCGATGATTTGCGCTACCTACAGCCGATGGTTTACCACTTGAACGGCTCAGTGCGCGGAAAACTCGCCATTACCGAACAAGACCTCGCCGATCTCAGTGACTTGTACGACCGTTACGTGGCGGAAGTGAAAGAGCAAATCGACCAGTTCGTCCTGCCGCAAGGAACGCACGGTACGTGCATTCTTCATGTGTGCCGCAGTGAAGCGAAAAAGTCCGTACGCGCCCTGCACCACGTGACGCTTGAGCGCGCAGTGCCGGAGCATTTGATGGACTACACCAACCTGCTCGCCAATGTCTTTTTCGTGATGGCTGTCTATGCCAATAAACAGCACGGCGTCGATGAAATCCCATTCGTCAGCAAATCCTATCCAACAAAACGTATGAAGAAAAAGGAGACTCACTCGTGAAAATCAAATCATTTCTTTTACTCAGCATTCCACTCGCTTTAACACTCGGTGCTTGCCAAGATGATACTGCCGAAGCACCCACAACAGACGAAACAACCGAAGAAACCTCAACTGAAACTGCAAGCGACGCACCATACACCGTCACCGATGATCGCGGCGAAGAACTCGAATTCGAGCATGCGCCTGAAACCATCGTGTCGCTCATCCCGAGCAATACTGAGATCGTCTTCGCACTCGATGCCGGAGACCAATTGGTCGGTGTTACTGACTATGACAACTACCCGGAAGCGGCGCAGGACATCGAACGCGTTAGTGATTCCGTCGAATTCAATGCCGAGAAAATCATCCAGCTCGACCCGGATGTTGTTTTGGCTTATTCAACCGGCGAAGCACCGCCTGCCCTTTCCCAACTTGAAGATGCCGATATTCCGGTATTCGTTATCGAATCGGCCACTTCATTCGACGAAGTATACGGCGATATCGAACAAATCGCCTCTGTTCTTGCCAAGGAAGAAAAAGGCGCTGAAGTGATCGAAGGCATCCAAACGCAAATCGAAGATGTCCAGGAGCGACTCGCTGCGGTCGATGAGCAAAAAGAAGTGTACGTGGAGATCAGCCCGTCCCCTGAAATTTACACAACCGGCAAATCAACATTCATGCAGGAAATCCTTGACCATGCTCAAGTAACCAATGCCTTTGAAGATCTCGAAGGCTGGCCGAATATCTCCGAAGAAGAAGTCATCACCCGCGATCCGGAAGTCATCTTGACGACCGTTTCTTATGTCGAAGATGCCGTCGGTGATATCGAAGCGCGCGACAGCTGGTCGAATGTGGAAGCGATTGAGAATGACGAAGTGCATTTCATCGATTCCGACATCACTTCCCGCCCTGGGCCGCGCATCGGTGAAGCGGTGCAGTTAGTTGCGGAAACGGTTTATCCTGAATTGATGGAATAAGTTTATTCATTTGCGCTTCACTCAATAAGCACAGACATGCCCTAAGCTATTTCACTGTTTATAAAGGGCCGCGTAATAACGGCGCAAGTCCTGCCCTCCTTTATTTCAGAGGGAATGAATAATCTATTCATCAATAAAAAAAGGCGTCTTTTTATGCATTCATAATCCTGCTTCATCGAGGATGTCCTGTTCAGTGATCGCCCCGCCTTTTCCAGAACCTTTGACGTCTTCAAGTTTAACGCCTAGTTCTTTCGCCAGATGGCGCAGTCTTGGTGACACGCGGGTAAAACTCGCTGTCTCTTGTGACGCTTCATTTTCCTCTGCCTGTTCGAGGTGGACTTTCTCTGAAGCCTCCGTGCTCTCGGCAGCTTGTCCTTTCGGGTCGATGACTGCCAGCAATGTGCCGGCTTTGGCGGACTCTCCGCGCTTCACATGGATTTTCTTCACAGTTCCGCTCGTTTCGGCACGAATTTCTGACACCGCTTTTTCCGTTTGCACTTCACAAAGCACGGTGCCTTCTTCGACGTAATCGCCTTCGTCCACGAACCATAGCACAATCAAGCTCTCATCTGTATCTTCAGACAGCTTCGGCAACGTTACATCATGCATTCCCTAGCCTCCTTTTACGCTTCATCCATCATCTGTTTGACTGTCTCGACGATTTTATCCGGGCCTGGCAAGACGAAATCTTCGAGCATATGGCTATACGGAATCGGCACATCCGGAATTGCCAAGCGCTTGATTGGCGATTCGAGTTCATAGAGTGCTTCTTCCGAGACGATGGCCGCGATTTCAGCAGTCATGCCATACGAACGGTAATCTTCATCGACGACGACCAGCCGATGCGTCTTCTTCACTGAATTGATGATGGTGTCTTTATCGATCGGCGCCAAGGAGCGCAGGTCGATGACTTCCGCTTCGATGCCATCTTGTGACAATCGCTCTGCCGCTTCCATCGCATGATGCGTCATCATCTGGATGCCAACGATGGTTACGTCTTTCCCTTCCCGCATGACATTCGCTTTGTCGAGCGGCACGGTATACGATTCTTCCGGCACATGGCCAACCGCATAATCGAGCTGGTCCATCCAGCCGAGTCCTTGAAGCGATTTATGGAACATGAACACAACCGGATTGTCGTCGCGGATTGCGGACGTCATCATGCCTTTTAAGTCATACGGCGTGCTTGGTGCGACCACTTTCATCCCCGGCATATGCGCAAATGTCGCATACAAAGTCTGCGAGTGCTGCGCAGCATCGCTATAACCGCCGCCGACCGAAGTCATGAGCACCATCGGGAGGCGTACATTGCCGCCGGACATATAGGGGATTTTCGCCATATGGTTATAGATCTGATCCATGCACACGCCGAAGAAATCGACGAACATCAATTCTGCAATCGGCCGCATGCCTTCTGCCGCTGCACCGATCGCCGCTCCGATAAACGCGGTCTCGGAAATTGGCGTATCGAGCACACGCTCCGGCCCGAATTTTTCCATCAAGCCTTGCGTGGAACCGAAAATGCCGCCGTATTTTCCGATATCTTCACCGAGCACGAATACGTTTTTGTCGTTCTCCATCTCCTGGGCAATCGCTTCCGCCATCGCTTTATTGCCCGTCAGCATTCTTTTTTTCGCTGTCTCCATTTCGGAATCTCTCCTTTTCGGATTAAGATGTAAAGACATCATCCAATGCGGCTTCAGGTTTCGGATAATCGCTGTCGCGTGCAAATTGATAGGCTTCGTCCACTTGTTGTTTGGCGCGTGTTTCGATTTCTTCCAGTTCCTTTTCATTCACATGTTCCGCATCCAAGAGCTGCTGACGCAGTTTCATGATCGGGTCGCGCGCCCGCAGTCCCGGCACTTCTTCCTTGTCCCGGTATAACTCGGGATCGCCCTGGAAATGGCCGAGGAAACGGAAAGTTTCGATTTCGATGATTGTCGGGCCCTGTCCGTTGCGTGCCCGGTTGACCGCTTCTTCGGACGCTTTATACATCGCGACAGGGTCATTGTCTTTTACGTAAGCACCCGCTACGCCATATGCCGAAGCCCGAAGGTCATTCGATTCAATCGAAGTCGAGGATTTTTTCGGTACCGAGATGCCATATGAATTGTCTTCCACGACAACAATTAATGGCAAGTTCCACAATGCTGCCAGATTGAGCGATTCATGAAACGCGCCGGCATTCGCTGCACCTTCTCCGATAAAGGCGACAGCGACCCAGTCTTTCCCTTTCATTTTATTGGCCATCGCCGCACCGACCGCATGCGGAATGCCGGCTGCGACAATGCCGCCGCACGAAAACTTCGCTTGTGGGTCGAACAAATGCATATGCCCGCCCTTGCCTTTTCCGAGTCCGGTTTCCTTACCGAAAATCTCCGCCGTCATTTTCTTCAAGTCGACACCTTTGGCGATGGCGTGATGATGCGGACGGTGCGGCGCGGTTACCGTATCGTCTTTCGTCAAATGCACCATCATGCCAGCGGCGGCTGGTTCCTGCCCGGTCGCGAGATGCATTTCGCCCGGCACGGGGCCTTCACCGATATTGAACACCGGCGACTTGCCTTCCGTATACGCCTCCACCATCTGGTCTTCGTAATAGCGGATTTTGACCATCTGCTCATACATCCACATCAGCTTGTCGACGGATACAGAAGGCTGCTTTTCTTCGAACTTAGTCACTGCTACTCCTCCTTTTTTACTCTATAAATTCGGATGGCGTGCGACAAATTCCATAGGCCTAAACACTCTCAGTGTACTCTTCTTCAATAAATATTTCAATATTCTGATAATAAAAGACTAGAGAATTTACAATTAAGTTGATCTTCTTTAATTAACAGGCACAACTTTTTAGAAACTGATCAGAAATACATCTGTTCATTCTATCCTTCCAAATTTTTAATATCGCTAAACAACAATTATTTATTGATAAACGATAAATAAGTCGCTATACTTTAATTATTAACAAGCGAAGAGGTGTTTTTTATGAAACGGGAGACTTTGTTTTTAAAAGTGGTGCTGTTTCTCATGGCGCTGCCGGTCATCGCGTTGTGCATCTTCGTGGTGCTGCCGCTTTCGAGCATCATCCAGGACGGGCCTGATCAGCTAGCGTTTCTGCAATATGTCTTTGTCGCCTTGCTTTATGCAACAGCGGTTGCGTATTTCGTCGCGCTGTACCAGACTTATAAATTATTGAGCTTTATCGATGACAATATTGCCTTCTCTGTGCGCTCAGTGACGGCGATCAAGAACATCAAACGGTGTGCGCTGGTGATCACCGGCATTTACGTTCTCGCGATGCCGTTGTTTTACATCATCGCAGAAATCGATGATGCCCCGGGACTGATCCTCATGGGCGCGGTGATTGGCTTCGGCGCACTTGTTATCGCCGTTTTCGCAGCGGTTTTGCAGAAGCTGCTGACGCACGCCATCGACATCAAATCAGAAAACGATCTTACGGTCTGAGGTGATCTAATGCCAATCATCATAAATCTCGACGTCATGCTCGCCAAGCGCAAAATGAGTATGACCGAGCTATCCGAAAAAGTCGGCGTTACTATGCCCAATCTGTCTATCCTGAAGAATGGCAAAGCCAAAGCCATTCGCTTCTCCACACTAGAAGCCATCTGCAAAGTGCTCGAGTGCCAGCCAGGCGATGTATTGGAATACCAGGAGGAAGAATAGTCCTGACTTCCTTCGCTTTTTGGTAACAGTAAATTTCAGAGCAACTTGCTCATTCTTCGAAACCAAAGGAGGAAAAGATCTTGCTGACAAAACTGGTCGCTGCATTTAATCTAGCAATGTCGTTAGGCGCGTTTTTTATGGGGATTTCCATGCTGCCGTTCATGGGGGTGTTCGTGGAGTTCCCGCCCGAGTGGGTCGGCGTCATGCCTTTTACTAGTTGGTCCGCTTTAGCTATTTATGGAATGATTGTCTTCGGAATCGGAAACGCTGCGGCAGCAGTTTGTGGATTCACTAGGAAAGCGCGGACATGTTTCGTCGCTACTATCAGTTTAGGAATCCTGTTATCGCTAAGCGCGGCGCTGCCGATTGTATTGCTGGGTGACTGGTATTTGCCGCTCGTGTTCTTTTTCTTCCTCAGTTTCATCCAAATGGCACTCGGCTTGTACGGCGTTTTTAGCAAGTACAGAACCGGTTCCCAGGCTAGCAAGGGAATCCTTAACCAGTAAAAATATAGAAAAAGGGCTCTCTTGGCGACAGCCCTTTTTTGGCTTCCTTACTATTCACTTTACAGGAGATTTTTCAATATACGTCAAGGTTTTCCCGCTCACTCCGAGCAATACCGTCAAAAGAGGCGACAGCAAGCAGAAGAACGCAAACGGCAAATATTCCAATGTCGAAACATCCAACACCGAGGCGATGAAAATCCCGCAGACGCTCCACGGCACGAGCGGATTGACGACTGTCCCAGCATCTTCCATGACGCGGCTCAAGTTCTTTCCGGCCAGTCCGACTTTTCCGTACGATTCACTGAACGCTTGTCCCGTCAGCAAGATCGATAAATATTGTTCCCCGACGAGGATATTCGTGCCGATCGCCGTCAAGGCAGATGCGACGATGACAGAAGACACTTTCTTCAGCAGGCTTTCGATTTTCGCGAGCAAACTTTGGATGATGCCGAGTTTGAATAATAATCCGCCCATGCTGAGTGCGAGCAGCACTAGAGCGATGGTGAAGAACATGCTTTCCATGCCGCCGCGTGAAAGCAGCGCATCGATTTCGTCAATGCCGGTCGATGACTCGTAGCCACCGAACAGGATGCCAAGCATCGCCGAGGCTTGCAGGCTCTGGTGGAACAAGGAAACGACAAGCGCTACCGCTGAACTAGTAGCCAAAGTCAAAACCGCAGGTACTTTGAATACCGTCAAGGCAATTAAGACGACGAGCGGCGCCATGGCATACCAATGGATCAACCCCGTCTCAAGCAAGCCTTCCTTGAACAAGGCGATATCTTCTGTATGGTCCAAGGTAACCGACGGCGATAACAGACCGAAGAAGATCAGCGTCAGGACAAAGGCAGGAATCGTTGTCCATCCCATATTGCGGATGTGTTCGAAGAGATCGACGCCGACAATGGACGCGGCCAAGTTGGTTGTATCCGATAACGGCGACATCTTGTCTCCGAAAAAAGCGCCCGAGACAATCGCGCCTGCCGTGATGGCCAGCGACAAATCCAGCGCTCCGGCGATGCCGATCAACGCCACGCCTACTGTCGCCACCGTCGTCAAGGAACTGCCGATGGACAGCCCGATGATCGCCGTGACGACAAAGACCACCGCAAAGAAAAACACAGGCGTCACCAAGCTGAACCCGGCATAGATCAAGGTCGGGATCGTCCCGCTCATCATCCAGCTGCTAATGAGGATGCCGATGAAGAAGAACAAGAACACGGCGCCCATTCCTGCGCCCGCCCCTTCGATCAAGCCCCGCTCCAGTTCGCGGTACGATAATTTTTTAGCCAATCCGTAGCACATCAGCAACAAGATCGCCAGTAAGATCGGCACATGCGGAGCCGCTTCAAATCCGATGATGCTGACGCTGATGATCGCGACGACCAGTGCGACGAGTGCCGCCGCTTCTTTTGTACCCGGTGATAAAATCGCTTTAATATGAAACATGTCCAGTTCCTCCTGTATTGTGAAAATAAAAAAAGAAAACCACTCATCCCTAAAAAAAGGGACGAAGGTTTTCTCCGCGTTACCACCCTAGTTGATGTTCCACTCCAGAACATCCACTCAATTGACCGTTGAAACTACAGATGGCGTAATTCACCCCGATTGCTGCCTGGACTTCCACCCTCCGTCCAGTCTCTTTGTGCTGCGCGCAATGAGCCTACTCATTCATCATTCAACTTATTCGTCGTTGCTTTTTGCAATTGCTATAAATATTAGCATCTCCCCGGGAGAAGTCAAGCGGCTTGTTGCGGTTGGACATAAAAATATCATTTTCGTTGTTTTTGCTTCTCCAGCATCCGTTTGAGGACTCGGATTTGCCCCCGGTGGCTCGTTTCATCTTCCACGACATGAAACCAGAGAAAATACTTATTGTAGACAACTCCGTTATCATACTGCCCTTCTTCGTATAACCAGCTATCGTCGACATTTTCCATAAGCGACAGTGTGTGGTCCCGGACCTTTTTTAATTCAGCCAAGTAATAATCAAGCGGCTGGTCGCAGATTTCATTTCTTGCTTTGTCCCCAAGCTCAAGCGGCACTAGCCATTGCTCCAGTTCTCGCTCCGTCAAGTCACGATTTTCGAATGCAATGACCTGGTGGACAAATTCAATTGCCGCCATATGCATCAAGAGCGCCCCAATCGAATTCGCATGCCCGTCAGCCAAATAATCAAGCTCTTCGGTCGACAAACCTGCCACATCTGCCAATGTAACCGCGCGCGTATAATCGAGCATCGAGACAAGTTCACCGACTTTCGGCGAGAATCCTGTTTGCTCTTTGATCCGGTAGTCCATCCTGCCGCCCCCTTTTTAGCTTGCCAGCCTTCATTGCCAGTGAAAAAGACTGTATTGCCCAGTCTTTTTCTGTGTTTCTTCTATAAAGAATACTACGCCAAACTGAACTTCTTTTTGATTCGTTTCACGATATCCGCTTCTTTACTTTGGATAAATTCATTGGCAATCTGCTTCACCATCGCATTGATTTCCCTATTCATCTCCGTTTTCATTCTTACTTGATCGATGACTACCCCGTTCGGCGTAAATTGCCGGCCTGCGAGTTCATCGAGCGACACATTGTACAAGTCCGCCATTTTCATCAGCAACTTGAGGTTTGGCTCACCTTTCCCTGTTTCAAAATTGCTATAAGTTGCACGCGCAATTTTCAAATGATCCGCAACCACTTGCATCGATAATTTGTTCTGGACTCTGAGTGCTTTTAGGTTTTCAGCTATTTTCGGCATAGGTTTACTCCCTCACAACATCATTTTAATTGCTTTATCCACTTGGGTAATGAAGTCTTAACATTATTTACAAGGGATCTCCACTTAAATGGCCACGAATCACCCATAAATAATAGCTGCATTTAGTAATTAAATAGTATCATATAAGCAATTAAGTTATAATCACAATATCATATAAATTTGGAAATAATTATAGATAGGAAGTTGACTTATGCTGAAAAACTTGTTGAACAAATGGTTATCCACGCCTGTCGAAGGATCAACGATCGATGTTCCTCCAGCTCCGGCATCGAAAGTATATTTATATGAACCAAATCAAGTCGCCCTAAAGCAAGTGATGGAATCCCCTGAAATCCCTGGAGAAGCACCGGGCTATGTCTATTTTGTGCAAGAGCATATGAATGGCTCTTTCAAAATCGGCAAAACCAAGCATGTGGAACGCTATATGAACCTGTTCGTTGTGAAACTGCCTTTTGAAAACAAATTGATCCATTTGATCAAATCCGGCAACCACCATCAGACAAAAGCGGCCTTTCATAAGCATTTTAACGATAAGCGACTCGAGGGGGAATGGTTCTCTTTGAACCAGGATGATGTGGCATGGCTCAAAGCCGGCGACTACCCAGCAGCGATTCAACAGACCATTTCAACCACTCAAGCCACAGTGATTTCTTCTTCAGCCGCAATCAATAAAGACGAAAAGCCATTAACTCCAAAACAAGTCGAGTTTGCTAAAACGCTGCTCATTAAGCTTGAAGACCGCTATGAACTGGCTGTCGACTTTTCGCAATTGACCCATAAAGACTTGAACCGTATGAGCGGCTATTTCCGCTTTAAAAACCAAGGCGCGTTGAACAACTTAGTGTCGGCTGGAGTGCTGAAAGAAAAATAATGGACAGTAAAAAGGCGCCTTCAAATGAAGACGCCTTTTGATTTTATCTTCCTATTCTAAGCGTCTACTAAAGCAAAGTTTCCATCTTATCTAACCAGACGATCCGGTCCGCAACCGTTGCGGGTTTCGGATGGCGCGGGAAACCATTATCAGCTGCCACCCATGCTTTCGCGTGTTCATACGACTTTTCTGGGCTGCCCTCTTGGAACAAGCCGAACTGTGCAGCGAGCCTTTTGGCGACAGTCGACGAGCCCCAGGCAAAAATGAGATGATCTGCGGACGCCAGTAAAGCTTGACGCTCTTGCACATTGTCTTCTTGGAATAGCGAGTGGGACATCCCCGTTCTATTAAACTTGTTTTCAATGATTTTGAAGTTCCCGATATTCCCTTCGCAAATGTCCGATAAATTGATGAGCGTGACCAGATTCCAGTCTTTCCGCTCCATCAAGTTCATCAACTGGTATTGCGTCGGATTCGGTTTGGTGGGGATCCACTGCGCGTCCTGTGGGCTCTTTAAAGTTTCGCCAGCTTGCGCGCAATTGGACGGGTTGATCATGACGATCACGGCATCTGCTCGCGTCGTAAAGACGCCATCTCGCCTGATACGTGCCTCGCGGCGCATGAGAATCTTTTCGTTTTCTATTTTGGCATGATAAAATTTTGCCTCGACCGAAAAGATTTGCTTCAAGTGCTCAGCTGGAATCAGCGACACATAATCACTCCTTACGATTAATAGTAGTACCAGTCTATCAAAGACATTTTCGTTGTACAAAAAAGCTCCCAGGCCATATCCGGCCTGGGAGCTTGCTATTTTTTTATACTTTCGCGTCAACTTTTACCATGCCGTACGAAGTGATGGCGTTCCACATCGTTTCCGGGATGTCGAGTTTGCCGACCAGTTCTTGCGGGATTGTTTCGTTGATGTCTGCTTCGTTTCCTTGCTTCACTTTCTCGGTCCATTCCGGGTCGACCAGTGCTTGACGGCCCATGACGATGATGTCCGCACCTTCTTCAAGCGCAGCTACCGCATGTTCAGGACGCGTGACGCCGCCGACTACGACAAATGCGACGCGGCCGTTGATTTGTTTCGACAGGATTTGGACGATGCTGTCCCCATCTTCCATGCCGCGCGGCGCTTTTTTGAATTCCATAAGCGATACGTGGATATAATGGATGCCGCCTTCGATCAAGCGCTCAACCAATTGTTGCGTTTCTTTGATCGTGTAGCCAACGGAATCTGCATTGTTTTCTTCTGGTGACAAACGGTAGCCGATGATGAAGCTGTCGTCTGCATGTTTTGCAGCTACTTGTTTCACTTCATCCAAGACCGCCAAACCGAATTTCAAACGGTTCTCCAGGCTGCCGCCCCACTCGTCTTCACGCTGGTTGTAAGTAGCTGAGACGAATTGCTGGATCAAATACGTATTGGCACCGTGGATTTCCACACCGTCAAATCCGGCTTCGATCGCGCGGCGAGTCGTGGTGATTTCTTCTCCCGTCAAAGCGCGCGGTGTCGGCTTGTCCGCAGATTCCGCGATGGCGCTCGGTGCGACCGTTTCGCCCGCTTGGATCAAATCCGGCTGGCCTTGGCGACCGCCGTGCTGCATTTGCAGGATGGCTTTGCTGCCTTGTGATTTCATTTCCGTCGCGAGTTGCTTTAAGCGCGGCATGACGTCGTCTTTAAATGCGACGAATTGGTTCGGAAAAGCGATGCCGTTTTCCGAAACTGCGATGCAGGCAGAGACGAATAGGCTGCCGAGTCCTGCGCGGCGCTGATAATACGAAAGTTCGCCATCTGAGACAGTGCCGTCCGGATTTCCTGAATAGGTCGTCATCGGTGCGACGCCTAAACGGTCAGACAGGACAACGCCGTTTGGCAACGTGATTTCTTCGAATAATGGTTTGTATTGCGTGTTCATTTAATTACCTCTTCCCTTGAATTAAAGTTAGTTATATTAAAATATCATAGCCTTAGGACAACTACAACAATACGAGCTTGGCGAGCTGGAAATTTTACTTCCTTTCTTTGGGAGTGGTACGCTCTTCTATGCAAACTTATTCCAAGGAGGAATTCATATGACACCAAACACATACAAAGAAATCCAATTGGCGAACCGCCCTGAAGGCACGCCGACTGACAGCGACTTTAATTTTGTCGAAAAAGACATCCCGACAATCGGCACGAATGAATTATTGCTGAAAACTTTATACCTTTCTGTCGACCCGTATATGCGCGGCCGCATGAAAGACCAAAAATCCTATGTGGCACCGTTCGAATTGAACAAAGCAATTTCAGGCGGAGTGCTCGCTGAAGTTATCGAGTCGAATTCCGATGATTTCAAACAAGGCGATATCATTACTGGCACATTGGACTGGGCACAGTATAATGTGGCGGATGCGAAATCAGTGCAAAAAGTCGATCCATCCATTGCACCGATCACGACTCGTCTCGGCATCCTCGGCTTGACTGGCCTAACAGCCTACTTCGGCTTGCTCGATATCGGCAAGCCGCAACAAGGCGAAACGGTCGTCGTCTCAGGCGCAGCAGGAGCTGTGGGTTCAGTCGTCGGGCAGATCGCCAAACTAAAAGGCGCACACGTCGTCGGCATCGCCGGTTCACAGGATAAGATCGATTACCTGATCAACGAACTTGGATTTGACGAAGCCGTAAACTATAAAGACGATAACTTCAAAGAAGCATTCAAAAAAGCCATCCCGAACGGCGTTGACGTCTATTTCGACAATGTCGGCGGCGAAGTATCGGACGCGGTCATTTTTGAAATCAACCGCAACGCGCGCGTCGTGTTGTGCGGCGCCATCTCTGCTTACAACAACCCAGAAGGAGATATCGGCCCGCGCATCCAGTGGAAATTCATCACGACGAGCTCGATGATGAAAGGCTTCACGCTCGGCGATTACGCGCATGATTTCAAAACCGGCGCACAAGATCTCGGCAAATGGCTGCAAGAAGGCAAACTGAAATACGAGGAAACAATCGTAGAAGGCTTCGAGAAAACACCGGAAGCATTCCTTGGCCTATTCGAAGGCAGCAACCTCGGTAAGCAATTGGTGAAAGTCGCTGACCCTGAGTTTGCTAAACTGTAAATCTCACTTTCTTCTATAGAAACACAAAAGCTGAAGCGGGAACCTGAATGGGTTCCCGCTTC
>NZ_JAPEHT010000097.1 GCF_028823615.1 Planococcus sp. A6 | reverse complement strand
TTTTCTTTGTATTGGAACATACGGTATACATATTTTCAAAGGGCTTTAATTGAAAAGACAGACAATTACCGATATAGTGAAAAGGCAACTATTACGAAAAACGAAATAGTTATTCAGGAGGCTGAGCGTGTGTCGAAAAAAGCTGTTAAAATAGAAGATTTACTCGAATTAGTGTCCGTGACCGACCCGAAGATTTCACCTGATGGGAAACGGGCGGTATTTGTCCAGACACAGATGGACGAAGAAGAAAATACATATCATTCGCATGTGTACCATATCTCGCTGGAAACCGGCGAATCGGTTCCTTGGACTTACGGAAAAAACCGCAATAGCCAACCGGCCTGGTCAGCAGACGGCCGCCATATCGCTTTTCTATCTGACCGCAACGACAAGAATCAAGTATACGTCCTGCCGGCAGGAGGCGGGGAAGCGCGCGCTGTGACGGATTTTGAAAAAGGGGTAAGCAGTTTCCGCTGGTCGCCTTGCAATAAGAAAATCTGGGTCAATGCGCTGGTGCAGGACGGAAAAACATTCACGGATCAAGAACCGGAAAAAGAGGACGACAAGAAAAAGCCTGAACCTTACCGCACGACGATCATGAAATACAAAATGGATGGCAACGGGCTGGTCGAGCAGGACTACCACCGCCAGATCGGCTCTGTGGACCTGGAAGCAGGAACGGTGGAGCAGTTGACGGAAGGGCCTTATCATTTCGGCTTGGAAGCCATTTCCCACGACGGCACGAAACTGGTGTATGGATCGGCCAAAGAAGAAATTCAGGATTTCATTTTCCGCCAGTCGCTCTATATGCGCGATCTGGAAACGGGAGAAGAAACGGCCATCATCGAACAAGACGGATACTACGGGAGCGCCGCATTTTCCTTTGATGATGCACGGTTGGCGTTTGTCGGACATTCACGTGCATACGAAAATGCCACGCAAGCCGAACTGTATGTATACGATGTGGCAAACCAAACGACGCAGTGCCTGACAGAAGGCATCGACGCACCGATCGGCGATTATGTCGTCGCAGACCATCAGCAAGGGGCGCAGGCACCCGGCGTCGTCTGGACACAAGATGACCATTTATATTTCCAAGTGTCTACGGATGGCGATGTGCGCTTGTATTTCGCTTCGCTTGACGGCGCGGTGTATCCGGCTTCCCCGGAAGATGAGCATGTCTACGGCTACGACATCTCTAGAGACGGCAGCTTTGCGCTTGCCGCCATCAGCAACCCGGTGTCTCCCGGAGAACTTTACAAACTCGCCATTTCGACTGGAGAGCGCGAAGCACTTACTTCCTGCAATTCAAACTACCTAGAACAAACAGAATTGATTGCACCGGAAATCGTTTCGCATACAACGGAAGACGGTTTTGAAGTACATGGCTGGCTCATGAAGCCCCGTGGATTCGAACCGGGTGGAAAATATCCGCTCGTCGTCAATATCCACGGCGGGCCGCATGCCATGTACGCCAATACATTCGTCCATGAAATGCAGGTGCTTGCAGCAAACGGCTACGGCGTCCTGTATGTCAACCCACGCGGCAGCCACGGCTACGGCCAAAGCTTTGTCGATGCCGTGCGCGGCGATTACGGCGGCGGCGACTACCGGGACATCTTAGGGGCACTCGACAATGTCCTCGCAGAAAATGACTGGGTTGATACAGAGCGGCTCGGCGTGACCGGCGGCAGCTATGGCGGATTCATGACCAACTGGATTGTCTCACATGAAGGGCGCTTTAAAGCGGCTGTAACCCAGCGCTCGATCTGCAACTGGATTTCCTTTTTCGGCGTTTCAGACATCGGCTATTATTTCAGCGAATGGCAGCACGGAGCCGCCATGGACAATGTCGACAAGCTGTGGGAGCATTCCCCGCTGAAATATGCGAAAGACATCCACACGCCGCTGCTCATTTTGCATTCGGAAAACGACCATCGCTGCCCGATCGAGCAAGCGGAGCAATTATTCATCACCTTGAAGAGCATGCATAAGGAAACGGAGTTCGTCCGATTCCCGGAAGCCGACCATAACTTATCGCGCACCGGCAAACCGAATTTGCGTTTTGCGCGTTTGCAGGAAATTGTCGGCTGGATGAAGCGACTGTAAATATGTAAAAAGCCAGGTGGGGAAATTTCTCCGCCTGGCTTTTTTGGGTTAACGCCCTTTGAATTCCGGTTTGCGTTTCTCGCCGAACGCGAGCAGCGCCTCGACGCGGTCTTCTGTCGGGATGGTGATTTCGTATGCTTTTCGTTCGATTTGAAGCCCTGTCTGCATATCGGCATTCATGCCGTTTTTGATGGCAAATTTAGCTTGCTGCAACGCGATTGGCCCATTCGCTAAAATCGAATCCGCAAATTCGCCTGTTACTTGCGCCAAGTCGTCTGGCGCAGCGAGGCGGGTGACGAGGCCATAGTCGAGCGCTTCTGATGATTTCAAGCGGCGCGCAGTCAAGATCAGTTCCATCGCTTTCGCTTCGCCGATCAATCTCGGTAAGCGCTGCGTGCCGCCGGCGCCCGGGATGATCGCGAGGCTCGTTTCGGTCAATCCGAGCAATGTATCATCCGTCGCGATGCGGAAATCACACGCCAAGGCCAGCTCCATGCCTCCGCCGAATGCATAGCCGTTAATCATGGCAATCGTTGGCTGTGGCAAGTTTTCGATGGTCGTAAACACTTCGCCAATTTTGTAGATATTGCGTTTGACCTGGTCTTGCGTCAAGGTCTTGCGCTCCTTCAAGTACCGGCGCCGGTGAAGACGACGACCCGGATATCCGGATTGATGCGGATTGCTTCTGCCACTTGGCCAAGTTCAGCGAGCATATCGTAGTTGAATGCATTCATTGCATCCGGCCGGTTCAATGTGATGAACGCCAAATTTCCTTTTTGTTCATAATGAATTGTTTCCATATCCATCCCCCTTAATATTCCATCCGTTAAAAACATACCACTTTTTGGACTAATCTGTCACCAAACTCTATAATGGGAACAACAGGGGGGAGCTCATTCATGAACCAGGTTACATATCTCCGTATTTACCGCATCGTTTCCATGGCGATCCGATTTTATGTGCAAGTGGCGCTTTTCCAAAGGCGCAATAGGGGCAAGTGGACTCCAGTCGTTGAACAGCGCTGGAATGAGCTCGTTACCCGCCAGGCAAAAGAATATAAGGAACTGGCACTCAAGCTAGGCGGCTTGATGATCAAATTGGGCCAATTCCTGTCAACCCGTGCGGATATCATGCCGCCTAGCTTCTTGGCAGAACTCGAGGGCTTGACGGACCGCGTGCCATCCGTGCCGCGGAAAGACATCGTCGAAGTGCTCGAGCAAGAATGGAATGTTGAGCACGGCAATTACCTGGATGAATTGTCGGACCAAGCAATAGCTTCCGCCTCCATCGGCGAAGTATTCAAAGGACGTTTGAAAAACGGCACCGAAGTCGCTGTCAAAGTGCAGCGTCCGGGAACCGACCGCATCATCCGCGCCGATTTCCAGGCGATGCGCATCGTCATCTGGCTCGCGAAGAAATTCACCCCGTTCACGAAACAAGTCGATTTTGACCAATTGTATGTCGAGATGACCGAAACAATCGGCGCAGAACTGAACTTCGTCCGCGAACTTCAGAACGGCCGCGCTTTCGCGGATCGCTTCGCGGAAATGAATGGCGTCCACATCCCGGTATATTACGATGAATACACGACGCGCCGCGTATTGGTGATGGAGTGGATTGAAGGCGCGAGAATTACCGATATCAGTTTTATCGAAGAGCATGGCCTTAACCGTCACGAAATTTCCGAGCGTTTGTTCATCCTGTTCTTGGAGCAAGTGCTGTACGGAGGCCAGTTCCATGCCGACCCGCACGGCGGAAATATCCTGTTGAAGCCGGACGGCACCATCGTGCTGATCGATTTTGGCATGATCGGCACCATCTCAGAACGCGATTCGCAAGCGATTCTATTGATTGCAGAAGGCATCCTGTTCAAGAATTACGAACAAGTACTCGATGGCTTGGAGGATCTGCGTTTCCTGCTGCCGAATGCAGACCGCGACTTATTGGCAGATGCTGTTGAGCGGCTCGTCGCCGCTTATGAATCGAATGAGTTGATGCAGATGGACAGCTTTGTCGTCGAACGGCTATTAAAAGACATGCAGGATATTGTCCGCACGCAGCCGGTGCAGCTGCCAGCGGAATTCGCCTTTTTTGGCCGGGCGACATCGATTTTCGTCGGTGTCTTGCACGTATTGGATCCGAAAGTTGACCTTTTCGCCCTTGCGCGTCCGCGCGTATTGGAATGGGCTTCGACTAAGCGGGAAGGAAAAGGCATTTTCGGCAAAGAAGACGTCTTCCGTTGGATCCTCAATTCCACAGGGCCGGCGCGGGCGTTCCCGAAAAAACTCATCAACTTTCTCGATGAACCGGAACGCATCCGCCATTACTTGGAGAACAAGGAAGGCCGGGAGCGCGAACATCAGCGCAATCTGCAGAGCCGGATGTTTGCTGGCATCTTCTCGCTAGTATCGTTTTCCGGGATTTCATTATCCGTCTGGTTCTGGCACGAGCCGTTCCTATGGGTGTCGTCGGTATTTTTTGTCGGCTCGCTGTGGGCGTTCCGCGCCATCCGTTAAACAAAAAAATCGCCTTATCGAAATGCAGGTGTTGGGCCTGCATGCCGAAAAGGCGATTTTTTATGTTTGAATAAAGGCTGCGCCGGTTCTTCCGGCATGGCAAAAAACAATCGAAATCGTCGGCTCTTGCAATTTCCGGATTCCCGGTTAAAATAAAAATAAGAACACTTGTTCCTATTTGCTAGGGGGTGAGGAAATGCCCCTGATTTCAAGGGCGGAAATAGCCGTGTTTGAGAAGCGGGTGCAATTGCCGATGGTGCTCCTCATTTTGGAACGAGATCGCGAGTGGATCAGGAAAAGCCCTTTCAAGCTGAAAGCTCCTTACCTGGCATTATTGGACAGGGCGATCGAGCGGGCAAAAGGCGACCTGGCCGAAACCATCGAGTTGATGAGGGCCAATGACATGAAGGTGAGGCGGGGAAGTAAAGACGACAATTTCTCGGAATATGTATTTTGCCATGGTGGCTATGAAGACCATCGCCGCTATTTGAATATCCGTCTGAAAAATGCCGTTGAAGAGTTATTGAGGTTTTATCTGTCCGCAGCCGCTAAATCACTTTAATCCAGCGGCTGCTGGCTGCGAGGCGGAAACGCCCGTTTCGTAACATAATTCATCCGGTGGTTATGAACGCGCTGCGCTTTCTTGAAATAGCGGCGCAAAGACCCAGTGAAGGAGTGTTGGTTTCGAAGCGCGATAGGAGAGATGTCGGCAGGGACGACGACGCCATTGCCGAGCGATACCAAACTGCCCCGCCCGCTGTCATCTGCAGCAATCAAATCGATGGCATCGAAATTGAACCAGATGGAATCCTTGTTTTTCGGAGAATGCGTAGGGAAGAAAATCAATGGGTTCCCGTAATACTCGCCGACGATAATCGGCGGCTTGTGTTTTACGCCAATCGCTTTTTGTGCATAGAGCGTGGCGCTGGCAAGGGAGCCACGATAGAAAGAGCACGATTTCGCCACAATTTTATAGACCGATTCCTCCACCAGGAATTCGCTGCGGTCTTCGATGACCCGTGTCAAGAGCCGGTGGCCGTCCATATACGGAAGCAGCGCATATGTATTGCTGCAAATTGTATAAGAGACGGGATATTGATTCTTCTTACCCATGAACATTTACCCCCTAAATTTACTTTACATACCTTATTATAATAAAAAATGGAAAATAGACAATAAGTATTTTTTCGAAAAAATTATTTTTTCAATCTCGTTGTAATTTTCAAAAAACTCTTGCTTCTTTCTTGGGCTTTCGTGTATACTAATGAAAAGCATTCGGGGTGAAGAAGAATGGAAAACTATTATTCTTATGCTGACTTCATGAAAGCGATGGCTCAAACGAAAAAGATCACGGAAGCGGAAAAGCTGCTAAATGAGATCTATTTGGATCTGTTCTTGAAGCATGTTCACCGCGAACAGCAGGAAACGCAATTGTTGGCCCTTATCGACGAAGCCCTGGATCATAAAGACCGCAAATCTTTCGACACATATACTGCGCAGCTGCAAGAGCTGAAGCGGGAAGAAGAATAACAGAACTGCGGTTTTTCTATGCCTTGATGACGGCAGCTGTACTTTAGTGAAATGGAAAACCCCTCCTGCAAACAGCCGATAAGTTGAATATACTTCAGAAAAAACATACGTTCGCTTTTTGTTAGGGGAATTTTAGGGCATATGTTAAAGTAGAAGTAGTGAAAAATACGGGAGGACATATCCATGAAAAAGGAATTTAACCTGCAAGCTCCTTATGAACCGGCGGGCGACCAACCGGAAGCCATCGCCAAGTTAACGGAAGGCATCCTCGACGGAAAAAGGTTCCAGACCTTGCTCGGTGCGACAGGTACGGGGAAAACCTATACGATGTCGAATGTTATTCAACAAGTGAAAAAACCGACATTGGTCATGGCCCACAACAAGACTTTGGCAGGCCAGCTTTACAGCGAGTTCAAGGAATTTTTCCCTGACAATGCTGTTGAATACTTCGTCAGCTATTACGATTATTATCAGCCTGAGGCATACGTGCCGCAGTCAGATACATTCATAGAAAAAGATGCGAGCATTAATGATGAAATCGACAAATTGCGCCACTCAGCGACCAGTTCCTTGTTCGAGCGCGACGATGTCATCGTCATCGCCTCCGTCTCCTGCATCTACGGCCTCGGTTCCCCGAAAGAATACCGGGAACTCGTCGTCTCGCTGCGCAAGGGGATGGAGATCGAACGCAACCAGCTGCTGCGCAAATTGGTCGACGTGCAATATGAACGCAACGACATCAACTTTATTCGCGGAACATTCCGCGTACGCGGCGATGTGGTGGAAATCTTCCCGGCTTCGCGCGATGAGCGCTGCTTGCGCGTGGAGTTTTTTGGTGATGAAATCGACCGCATACGGGAAGTCGATGCCCTGACAGGGGAAATCATCGGCGACCGCGAACACGTCGCAATTTTCCCAGCGTCCCACTTTGTTACGCGGGAAGACAAGATGGTCAGAGCCATCGAAAATATCGAAGCGGAATTGGAAGAACGCCTGAAGGAAATGCGTGCGGAAGATAAATTGCTCGAAGCGCAGCGGCTCGAACAGCGCACGCGCTACGATTTGGAAATGATGCGCGAGATGGGATTCTGCTCAGGTATCGAAAACTATTCACGCCATTTGACGCTGCGTCCAGCAGGCGCACAACCTTATACATTGATTGATTATTTCCCGGACGATTTCCTGCTGGTCGTCGACGAAAGCCACGTCACTCTGCCGCAAGTCCGCGGCATGTTCAATGGTGACCAGGCGCGTAAAAAAGTACTGGTCGACCACGGCTTCCGGTTGCCGTCCGCCATGGATAACCGCCCGCTGACGTTTGATGAGTTCGAAGAGCATATCGACCAAGCCGTGTTCGTTTCAGCGACGCCAGGCCCTTATGAACTTGAACATACACCTGAAATGGTGGAGCAGATCATCCGTCCGACGGGCTTGCTTGACCCGGAAATCGAAATCAGGCCGATCGAGGGGCAAATCGATGACCTAATGTACGAAATCCAGCAGCGCAAAGAGCGCGGGGAGCGTGTATTGGTCACGACCTTGACGAAGAAAATGTCGGAAGACTTGACGAATTACTTGAAAGAGGCAGGCGTCAAAGTCAATTACCTGCATTCTGAGATCAAGACGCTCGAGCGCATCGAGATCATCCGCGAGTTGCGGATGGGCGTATACGATGTGCTGGTCGGCATCAACTTGCTGCGTGAAGGGCTTGATATCCCTGAAGTTTCATTGGTGACCATACTCGATGCCGATAAAGAAGGCTTCTTGCGTTCGGAACGTTCCCTGATTCAGACGATGGGGCGCGCTGCCAGGAACGAGAACGGCCACGTCATCATGTACGCCGACCGGATTACGGATTCGATGCAAAAAAGACGACCCGCCGCCGCACGATCCAGGCAGCTTATAATGAAGAACACGGGATAACGCCGGTCACCATAAAGAAAAAGATTCGCGATGTCATCCGTGCAACAGAAGCGGCAGAAGAAGCGGAAGAGTACGTCAGCAAAGCGGTCGAAGGCAAGAAACTCAAAAAAGAAGACCGCATGAAGCTCGTCACATTGCTCGAGAAGGAAATGAAAGAAGCGGCGAAAGCGCTCGATTTCGAACGTGCCGCAGAACTGCGTGATACAGTATTGGAATTGAAAGCGGAAGGATGATAGGACTTGAAAAACCAAGAGATACGCATACAAGGTGCGCGTGCCCATAATTTAAAAAATATCGATGTGACAATCCCGCGTGACAAGCTCGTTGTCATGACCGGTTTATCCGGTTCCGGAAAATCATCCTTGGCGTTCGATACGATCTATGCGGAAGGACAGCGCCGCTACGTCGAGTCCTTGTCGTCTTATGCACGGCAATTTCTTGGCCAAATGGATAAACCGGACGTCGATTTAATCGAAGGATTGTCTCCGGCGATTTCGATTGACCAAAAGACTACAAGTAAGAACCCGAGATCGACCGTAGCGACCGTGACGGAAATCTACGATTATATCCGGCTCATGTATGCGCGGATCGGCAAACCGATCTGCCCGAACCACGGCATCGAGATTTCTTCCCAAACGGTCGAGCAGATGGTCGACCGTTTGGTTGAATATCCGGAACGGACGCGTATGCAAGTGCTGGCGCCGCTCGTATCCGGACGCAAAGGTACCCATGTGAAACTGTTGGAAGACATTAAGAAACAAGGATACGTCCGGGTCCGCGTCAATGGCGAACTGATCGACTTGGATGACAATATTTCACTCGATAAAAACAAAAAGCATTCCATTGAAGTGGTCATAGACCGCGTCATCATGAAAGACGGAATCGCCCCGCGTTTGAGTGACTCGCTGGAGTCGGCTTTGCGTCTTGGGGAAGGGCGAGTGCTGGTGGATGTCATGGACGAAGAGGAATTGCTGTTTAGCGAACATCACGCCTGCCCGATCTGCGGATTTTCCATCGGTGAATTGGAGCCGCGCATGTTTTCATTCAATTCGCCATTTGGTGCATGCCCTGAATGCGACGGGCTAGGCATGAAATTGGAAGTCGACCCTGAACTGGTCATTCCGGATTGGGATGTCAGCCTCGCAGATCACGCCATCGCCCCATGGCGTCCGACGAGTTCCCAATACTACCCTCAATTGCTGCAGGCGGTATGCAGCCATTTTGGAATTGAAATGGACGTGCCGATGAAGGAATTGCCTGAAGACCAGGTGAACATCATCCTGCACGGTTCGGCTAATGAAAAAATCCGTTTCCGCTATGAAAATGATTACGGCAAAATCCGCGACAGCCATATTTTCTTCGAAGGCGTGCTCGCGAATGTCGACCGCCGCTACCGGGAAACCAGCTCCGATTATATTCGGGACATGATGGAGAAATTCATGGGCCAGCAACCATGCCCGACATGTTCAGGATACCGGTTAAAACCGGAGTCATTGGCAGTCAAAGTCAATAATCTTCACATTGGGCAAGTTGTAGAATATTCGATTACCGAAGCGCAAGCGTTTTTCGACAGCTTGACGCTTTCGGAAAAAGACCGCCAGATTGCTACTATGATCCTTCGCGAAATTCAAGAACGCGTCGGTTTCTTGATCAATGTAGGGCTCGATTATCTGACATTGAACCGCGCATCTGGAACATTGTCAGGCGGCGAAGCACAGCGAATCCGTCTCGCGACACAGATCGGTTCTCGTTTGACAGGTGTCTTGTATATCTTGGATGAGCCATCGATCGGTCTTCATCAACGAGACAACGACCGGTTGATCAGCACATTGAAGAATATGCGCGATATCGGCAACACGCTGATTGTCGTAGAACACGATGAAGATACGATGATGGCAGCGGATTACCTGATCGATGTCGGTCCTGGAGCTGGCGTACACGGCGGCGAGATCATTGCTGCCGGAGCGCCCGAAAAAGTGATGAAAAACAAGAAGTCGTTGACCGGCCAGTATTTGAGCGGCAAGAAGTTCATTCCGCTGCCGGCTGAACGCAGGCAGCCAAACGAACGGAAGATCTCAATCCGGGGTGCCTCTGCGAATAACTTGAAAAATGTCGACGTCGACATTCCGATCGGGTTGTTCACAGCGGTCACCGGGGTTTCGGGTTCTGGGAAAAGTACCTTGATTAACGAGATCCTTTACAAGTCGCTTGCCCATAAACTGAACCGTGCGCGGGTGAAGCCTGGCCAGCATAAATCGGTCGAAGGCATCGAGGAACTGGAAAAAGTCATCGATATTGACCAATCACCGATTGGGCGCACACCGCGTTCCAACCCGGCGACCTATACAGGCGTATTCGATGATATCCGGGATGTTTACGCGACGACCAATGAAGCAAAAGTGCGCGGCTATAAAAAAGGGCGTTTCAGCTTTAACGTCAAAGGCGGGCGCTGCGAAGCCTGCCGCGGCGACGGCATCATAAAAATCGAAATGCATTTCCTGCCGGATGTCTATGTACCGTGTGAAATCTGCCACGGCAAACGCTATAACCGTGAAACGCTGGAAGTGAAATATAAAGATAAAAACATTGCAGACGTGTTGGAAATGACAGTCGAAGATGCGTATGCATTCTTCGAGAATATCCCGAAAATTAACCGTAAATTGAAAACCATCGTCGATGTCGGACTTGGCTATGTAACGCTCGGCCAGCCGGCGACTACATTATCCGGCGGTGAAGCACAGCGCGTTAAACTGGCTTCGGAGTTGCATAAACGCTCCAATGGCAAGTCGTTCTATATCCTGGACGAACCGACGACCGGCCTCCATGCCGATGATATTTCACGTTTATTGAAAGTGCTGCAAAGGCTAGTGGACAATGGCGATACCGTGTTGACGATCGAGCATAATCTCGATGTCATCAAAACGGCTGATTATTTGATTGATCTCGGACCGGAAGGCGGAGACAAAGGCGGCACGATCTTGGCCACTGGTACGCCGGAAGATATCGCCAAAGTCGAAGGATCCTATACGGGCATGTACTTGAAGCCAATTCTTGAGCGGGACCGCGCGCGCATGAAAGAGCTGGTCGGAAAGGCCAGCGCTAAGAAAAGAAAAGCAAAGTGAAACTTTCCCTCGATCCAAACGTATCATTAAAGTAGAACAGGAATTTCTGCGAGGGCAGAAATCCGAAGAGGAGGCCAAACGATATGCAAAGTGAAAAAGAACGCATTTTGGACATGGTTGAAAATGGCACAATCTCGGCACGTGAAGCGGTTGAGCTATTGAAAGCGGTCGATGGCGGGGAAACCGGCAATGCTTCAAAAGACTACGGCCGTGAAACCTACCGCAGTTCACGCGGCAAGCGTGGATTCTTCCGTCCGGAAGACATGTTCAAAAAGTTCTCGAAAGATCTTTCGAAGGATTTTTCCAAGAACATGTCCAAGGATTTCAATCAACTTGGAGACCGGATGATGCATTTCATGCAGACGTCCGCCGATAAGCTGAAAACGATGGAATTCGATTCGCCATTTGGTGAAGCCGTTCGTTTTGAACACACCTTTACGGAAGAAAGTGCGGATCTCCACACGATCATTGCCGATATCGCTAACGGGCAATTAGAAGTTTTCCCTTCACAGGACGGTTCGATCCGTGCAGAATGCAGCGTAAAGGCATTCCGTGCAGAATCTCCGGAGCAGGCAAAACAGGATTTCCTGGAGAAATTCGTGTTCATTGCGGATGACCGTAAATTGCGCATCATCAGCGACTTGAAAACGACGCAAGTGAATCTCGTCTTGTATGTGCCGGCAGCGGCATTCGAACAAATTGTCGTCCGTCTGTTCAATGGCGGCTTCACGATGAAGCGCCTGGATTCGGCATTGATCAAAGTCAAAACAGCAAATGGCAAGATTGACTTGAAAACGATCCAATTTGAAGAAGCCGAGCTTGAAACGGCTAACGGCCCAATCCAGATGATGGAAGTGAAAGGCCGCGAAGTCGAAGCAGAAACTTTGAATGGCCGCATTTACATCGATGGGGATATCGAAGACATCGACGCGAAGTCCTTAAACGGCAATGTCGTCGCGACGACGCGCAGCAAAGAGGCGAAAAAGCTCGAAGCGAAAACTTTGGCAGGCAATGTGGAGATTTACATCCCGCAGCATTTGGCACTGCGAGGAGAAGTCTCTTCGAACCTTGGACGCATGGATGTCATGCTGCCGGACATCAACAGCAGCCATGAACAAGGCCAGTTTATGCAGAAGAAAATGCATTTCACGAAAACAGGAGATGTTGAGTCTGCAGGCGGGCCATTGCTTGTCTACGGTGAAACGAAAACCGGTTCGATCCTCGTGCGTTATTTGACAATCGACTGAACCACATAAAAAAAAG
>NZ_JAPEHT010000096.1 GCF_028823615.1 Planococcus sp. A6 | reverse complement strand
CCTTTTTCCTTACCTGCTCCTTACGGATAAATAAAAAGAAAAAAGGCTGAACCTTTGAGAATTCAGCCTTCAAAGTTATCAGGCACTAGTTACTTTGCTGTCTTGCCCAACAAATCATGCCATCAGTTTCTTGCGCTTTTTTCATCTTTATCTTTTCAAGCACGCGAATGGATGACTGATTGTCACGATCGGTTTCCGCAATCACTTTTTCTACCTCTTCGTGTGCCAGCGCCCATTCGATCAACGCATTCATCGCTTCGGTCGCATAGCCTTTATTCCAGTACCGCTCGAGCAACCCATATCCGATCTCCACTTGCTTCTGATCATCAGGCTTACCTTTAAATCCGGCATCACCAATTACCTGGCCATCTGGTTTCCGGATAATCAGCCAGCTCCCCCATGTAAACAGGCTGGGGTCTTTTCGCAACTCTTGTAAATGGCGGTCAATTTCGGGGCCGTTGTCGTACTGCTGGGTTTGAAGCAGCTGAGTCACTTTTGCGGTGCAAGGAATGATTTCCAATCGGTCGGTTTCCATTTTCTTCATTGCTTATTTTTACCCGCCGCTGCAATATGCTTCTCAGTCAGCTCCAAGTATTCTTCAATGGCGGAAGTCAGCGATTTCTGTGCATCTCGCCAGAAGTCCACTTGCGTGATGTCTGCTTCCAGGTAGTGTTTGCCCAATTGCTCGACGGTCATCGTTCCGGAATCGCGCAATAGCGCATCGTATCGTTCCGCGAATCCGTCTGGCTGCTGTTTGGCTTGTTCATATACACCATTGCTGAACAGATAACCGATCGTGTATGGAATATTGTAGAACGCTTTTTCGGCATCGTAGAAATGGCCGATGAACATCCATTTGTAAAGAGCCAAATCCTCAACAAGTCCGCCGTAAATATCATTTTCCACTTCGGCGATCATCGTTTTGATCTGCTCTGCGGAAATCATGCCCTGTGCCCGTTGCTCATAAAACTTACGTTCGAAGCGGAACATGTTCGGCACGCTCACGACGTACTTTAAGCCGTCACGGATTTTCATTTCGAGCATGGCGAGCCGTTCGTTTTCGTCAGTCGTCTGTTGGATTACGGCATCCAGCACTAGATTCTCCATGAACGTAGAAGCCGTTTCCGCAACACTCGTGCCTTTTTGCTGCGCAAGCGCCGGTTCGTCGTGGATGATCTGATTGTGATAGGCGTGGCCCAGTTCATGCGCCAAGGTCACCAAGTCCTGATAAGTATCACGATAAGTCACAAAAATCCGGCTTTCTTTGGCCAGTGGCATCGAGGCACAAAAGCCGCCTTCTGCTTTGCCCGGCCGGTTCTCGGCTTCGATCCAATCCTGTTCAAATGCGCGGTTGGCAAAATTCCCGAGCTTGTCGCTGAACTGGTGGAACTGCTTGCTGATGACGGTTTTCGCCGAGGCAAAATCCACTTTGTCTGAAAGCGAAAACGCCGGCGACTCCAAATCGAACCAACTGGCTGGATCTTGGCCCGCCACTTTCAATTTCCGTTCGATATACGCTCTGTACAACTCCTTATTGCCGTCAATGGCCGTGAGCATCGCATCGATTGAGGCTTCCTGAATTCGATTGTGCTCGAGCATCTCTTTCAATTTATTGTCCCAACCTCGCTGTTCGTAGATCGCCAAACGAGATCCAGCCACACGGTTCAAAATGGCTGCCACTGTATCCGCGTGTGCTACGCACGTTTCGTCCACAGCTTCAGCTGCCCGCTTTCGGCTGGCGCGGTCTTTGCCGTTTATGGCTTCATTCAATGCCTGGCCGATCGACACTTGCTGCAGTTCCCCGTCCACTTCAATTGGCACTCTCAATTTAGTTAACACCAGTTCGTGCTGCTGTTCCCAGCCCGACAGGCCATTAACGGACAGCGCGCTGATCATGCGCTCCAGTTCAGCCGGCAACCGGTCTTTGACCATCCCTCTTCTTTCATTCAAATAAAACGCCGAGTCCTGAATACGGCCAGAAGCGGTAAACTCCTGCCAATCCGCATCGGGAAATTCAGCAAAGGCTTGATCCAATTCGATCTGCAACGAAGCGAGCTTTGCTTTCAACACGGCGCTTTCATCCATCAAAGCGATCGCTGCCTGATCCGCCACGTTTTCTGCATACGCACAGATGGCGAAATCATCAAGCTGTTCCCAAGCAAGCAAGGCATATTGAAATTGATCAATGACTTTCAGCAAGGCATCGTTGTCCCGCTCGTCCATCTCGCGGTAATTTTGCAATTGCCCAGCCGCTTGCTCGAGTGTATTTTGCAAATCTGCCATAAACGCTTTCAGTTCTTCTGATCGGCTTGTTCCGGCATATAAAGAAGTTAAATTCCATGTTTGTGCAGTTGTCTGTTCCACGAATAATCCCCTTTTTATCTACGGCAGCATCCCACTGCCTTATTTACGCACCTTTATACTCATTCTTCTTTTTTCCTTAAAATCCCTTTTGCAAATAAAAATAGGACAACGAAACTTATTGCGGCTCATCCCCAGGGCGTGTCGCTTCACTTTCCACTTCTATTATCCAAGACAAGATGGTGGTGCTGTCACGGACCTCTTTTTCTTTGATTTCTTGCAGCAACGCTTGTACGCCCTCTATATTTGAAGCCAGTTCAAAACGTTTTGCCACTTCCAGCGGATTTGAAAAATCGGTGTTCGGACATTCCACCAGCCCGTCGGTCGTCAGCAAAATGTGATTGACGCCTTTTCTTAATTCTTTCGCTCCTGTACTAAAGCAAGGAACCGGCAACTCGAATGTGTTTGCTTTGCCGATCCATTCATAGAAGCTCCGATGATTCTGCTGCATCTCGCCGAGCGCTTCGAGTTCAGGATGAAACAAGTACAATAGGCAATCACCGACAGATAGCCACCAAAGGAATTTGCCTTTTCTTGCTGTGCATAAGACAGCCGTTTCGCCTTGCACTTTTCTGCATGCTGTTTTAAAACGCTCGCTTTCAAAGCTTGCCAGCAAAATCTCCGATAGCTGACTGAATGCTTGTTTTACCGGCAACTTTAAAGCTTCAGTGATTAAAGTTTCCAAACGGCCAATTTCCGCAACGACGAGCTCCGCGCTTTCGGCCGTTTGATGGGCGTCCAGCAAGACGGTGAATTCCCAGTCTTCCCTTGCATTGGCCCACACCAGGCAGCCGTCTTCATTTTTCGTTTGGCCGGCCGCTGAATTACCGCCAAATCTGCCCACTGCGACAGGTCCGATTTGCTGAATATCCAGCTGGTCGACAAAATGTTCTTCGCTGCCGACCCAGTTGAATGATATTTGCTCTTTTCTATTTGCCATATGTATTTGCCTCCAAAGTTCACTAATGCGCCGACAAAGCTGCCAACTGCATTTGCCCACTGTATTTATGCTAAAAAGACCTATCGCCTGTTCAAAAGGCGATAGGTCTTCCCCTGTTCAACTCTATTGATAAGCTGTGCTCTATTGTTTTACTAATAATATCCAATTCGAAATAGGGTGTCAATTTGGCATCTGCTCAGAATTCGCCTTTATTTCGCAGAATCAGCCATTCCGGTCTTAAACAGCATGATGGACCCCAGACAACTTTGGGCTATTTCTCGAACGGCAAATTTTCAAGCCTTTGATACCGATCAGGCAGGTAGCCGTTACAGCAATGAGCGCTAACGGAATTGCTTTCCAACCAGCCAACACCGCACCAACGCTAATGGCAACAAACGCCCATAGAATGGTGGCATAATAAGCTTTTTGATATTCAACTTCCGCTAATAGCCGTAACGAGATAGCTGTAGCGGCTGTTAAAACTCCTGCTTGCCATAAAATGCCCCACAAGCCTGTGACTGGCCATCCATAAAAAGTAAGTGCGGATGACAGGTTGGCAAATACAGCGACCGTCGTCCACCCATAATAAAGCGCAAAAGTGCCCGTGACGATCCATCTCTCTGGGGAAGTCAAGGAAACATCCAATAGGTTCAAGAATACTGACCGCAGCAATAGCCCCATTGCCGCAAAGATGAAAACCGTGGCCCATAGCCATTCGTTGGAAGCACTCCAAATCCACAGACCAAAACCTATGAAGGTTAAACTGGAACGCGCAGCGATGCGGTCATAAATAGTATTGGAATAGCTGATAGGGAGGATTTGATAAATAGCATAAGCAATTGTTCCGAGAACGATAACCGACCAAATCGAAAAAGCGTATCCTGCCGGCGTAATGAGCGGATCTGCTCCTTCGCCTTCAAATAAGCGGCCATTTGCTTTTTCCACTGCCCACACGGAGGCCGGCTGCAATAACGCTAACGCAAGAACCGCGATTCGCTGTAATTTAATCAACAAGCGTTTCAGCCATTTCACTCTACTCCTCCCCCTCTCCTGTACTAAGAATCCATTTTATTCTCCTTTACAATATACACAGAATTTTCAATTAATAATATCTATATGCTTGCAATTTTTCAGTTATAAGCTCGGATTTATCAAAACAGCTTACTGGCTCATGCTATACTGAACGACATAAACAGCCTTGTATTGGTGATTTTCGCTCGCTCTTTACCCACAACATAATTTCAAGGAAAGCGGTGGATTAGATGACTGTACTGGTGACTGGCTTTACCGGGAACGTAGGATATGAAGTTGCCCAGAGTTTAAAAACGAAAGGCATTCCTTTTAAATGTGCGGTGCGCAATGTGGAAAAAGCCAGGAAACAATACGGCTATGCCTACGAATTTGCATCGTTGGACTTTGCCAATCCGGAAAGTTTCAACACAGCTTTAGAAAAAGTAGATCAGCTGTTTTTAATGTATCCCCCTGGAGAAAACCTGAAGTTTGCGGAGTTTTTAGAAGCAGCTAAAAGAAACTGCATCCGTCACATCACTTACCTGTCGGTAAAAGATGTACAGTTTTTGCCGTTTATCCACCATCATAAAAACGAAAAACTGATTCGCAACCTTGGAGTCCCTTATACTTTCATCCGCGCCGGCTATTTTATGCAGAACCTGAATGATTTTTTAAGACAGGAAATTAAAGAGCGTCAGCGCATTTATGTACCAGCCGGCATGGGAAAAACCAGCTTTGTCGATGTACGGGATCTGGCGGAAATAGCTTCTTTATCTTTTCAGAACCCACACTTGCACCAAAATAAAGCCTATGTGATTACAGGCGATGAAGCGCTAAACTTTTCACAAGTTGCAGAAAAAATGACAAAAATTCTCGGCAAGCCAATTATCTACACGAATCCCTCGCCTAAAGATTTTAGACAGTACATGCTAAGCCAAGGAAAAGACAAAGGATTTATCAATGTCGTCATCGGCATCCATTTCCCGACCAAATTGGGATTAGCCAAAGGCATAACTTCCGATTATCAAAAATTGACCGGCCAATCCCCCAAGAAAATGGAAAGCTACCTTCATGATTACCGGCACTCTTGGGAGTGACTACTGGATCATAGTTACCTGATTAGCTTTTCAAATAAAACCCCGGATAAGGCCACAGTTGCTGACGCGGCCCTATCCAGGGGTCTTTTTTATTCTCAGCGAATGATAAAAATGAACAGATATCCGGTTTCAGTACTGCAAATTCCATCAAATCCACTATTCTTTTCTTCGATACAAATACATGGTCAGCGGCGCAAAAATCACCACGAAAATCGCGGATACGACGACCACCCAGCCGATTTGCTCCCACGTGCCGTTGCCGTGCATCAAGCCGCGCACCGCTGTTGCCAGGATGGAAATCGGATTGATGTTGACAAAGCCTTGCAGCCAGGAAGGCAAAGTCGACGGATCGACGAATACATTGCTGACGAAGGTGAGCGGGAATACTACCAAAAAGCTGACCATCATCAAAGATTTTTCGGAACGCATGATGATGCCCGCGGCTGTCCAGATCCAGGAGAAGCTGAACGAAAACAATAAGATGACCAGCACCGCGCCCAACACGCCCATCACTCCGCCTTCCGGCCGAAATCCGAGCGCCAGCCCAAGGCCGATCATAATTGCCGATGCCAGCGAGTAGCGGATGACGTCGACGAGCAATGCCCCGACTAAAGCGGATGGCAGCCAGATCGGCAAGGTACGGAAACGGTCAAAAATGCCTTTTCGGATATCGTTGTTCAAGTCGATGCCGGTGTACATCGTAATCTGCGACACCGTCATGACCAAAATGCCGGGCAATAAAAACTGCAGGTATTCGCCCGTAGACCCGGCAATCGCCCCGCCGAACAAATACGTAAACATCAATAGAAAGATAATCGGAAACACCGTCACGTCAAACATCTGCTCCGGGACATGCTTGATTCGCAGCAACGCGCGGTGGGCAAACGCCATCGTCGAAGCTAGGGCATTCGGCGGATCCGGCCGCTTGCCACCCGCGATGGCGTTCAAAGGATGCACTTCTTCATAAGTCGTTTTGTCATGTTCGATCTGCACGCTCATGAGTTTTCCTCCTCAGTCGGTTGATCGCTGGCGGATTGTCCGGTCAATGTCAAAAATACTTCATCCAAGCTCGGCCGCCCGAGCGAAAAATCGCTGATGCCGATTTTTTCTCTGCCCAGTTCGCCGAGTGCTTCTGCGACGATGGAAGAATCTTTCGCCTGTGCACTCAGCGTCACGCCGTCTGTCGATGTGTGAACCGGGACGCTGAGCTTGCGTTCAAGAATGGCTGCTGCTTGTGCTTGGTCGGCCGCTTCCAGCAATTGTACAGTCAAGGTGCCGGTCCCGACTGACGCTTTCAGCTCACTGCTCGTGCCTTCTGCGATAATCTTGCCTTGATTGATGACCGCAATGCGGTCTGCCAGTTGGTCCGCTTCCTCCAAATTCTGTGTCGTCAACAGCACAGTTGTCCCCGTCTGAACAAGCGCGCGCACAATCTCCCACACCTGGTTGCGGCTGCGCGGGTCGAGGCCGGTCGTTGGCTCATCGAGAAACAATAGATCCGGCGTCACGACGATGCTTGCGGCGATATCGATGCGCCGCCGCATCCCGCCCGAATACTTTTTCACTTGTCGTTTTGCTGCCTGTTCCAAGCCGAATGCCGACAGCAATTCCGCCGCACGCAACTTCGCTTCCTTGGTCGTGTAGCCCATCAGCCTGGAAATTAACACCAAGTTTTCAATTCCGGTCAAGTCTTCATCAATCGATGCATATTGGCCCGTCAAACTGATGCGGCTTTTGATGGCTGCACTTTCCGTCTTCAAATCGTGCCCGAAAATGGTTGCGCTGCCGTCGTCTGGCTGGATCAATGTCGCCAGCATGCGGATTGTCGTCGTTTTCCCCGCCCCGTTCGGCCCTAAAAATCCGTATACCGTGCCTCTTGGAATCACTAAATCCACGCCGTCTACCGCCCGTTCTTTTCCGTACACTTTTACCAGTCCCGCCGCTTCTACAGCCAATCCGTTCGCTTGCCGCTCCACATTTCTGGTTGCCATGCTCCTCACCTTTTTCTTTGCAGGATACATTCACGTGATTATGATTTTCATTATAAACCTATTGGCGGAATATTCACTCTTTTTATTTCATTATAGAACAAACGTTCTTATTAATCCACTATTATTTTCTTCCATAAGAAAAACTCCTGCGCCATAGCAGGAGTTTAAAAATACAATTATTAAATCGACCATTTCACCAGCATCCCGGCATGGGTCAAGCCGCCGCCGAATCCGTACAGCAGCAATTGATCGCCCGCTTCGATGCGCCCATCTTTCACGCCTTCGGCAAGCGACAAGGGAATCGAGCCGGCAGATGTGTTGCCGTAATATTCAAGTGAATAGATGGTGTTGTCGAGCGATAATCCGCTTCTTGCGCAGATCGATTCGATGATCCGCAAATTGGCGCTATGCGGCACGAACCAATCCACATCGTCAGGCGACACGCCGGCTTTTTCCATTAAGGCATTGACGCCTTTTGGCACTGTATTGACCGCCCATTTGTATACTTCGCGGCCATTTTGCCAGACCACATTTCGGGCAGCCAAGTCTTCTCCGAACATTTCATCTGCCAGGTCTGTGCAATACAAATTGCTCGCCAAGGCGCCGTTGGTTCCCATATGCGATTCGATAAAGCTTGGATTGTCTGCGTCGTGTTCGACCAGGACCGCCCCGCCACCGTCGCCGAACAAGATGCATGTCGAGCGGTCAGTGTAATCGAGGATCTTCGAGAAAGTTTCCGCCCCGATCACCAGGATTTTCTTATGCAATCCGGAAGTGATCAAGCCGTTCGCCATCTGCAGGCCGTAGGAAAATCCTGCACAAGCCGCATTCAAGTCGATCGTGCCTGCGTTCGGGATATTCAGTTTCGCCTGGACCATTGCGGCCACGCTCGGTGTTTTAAAGTCAGGCGTCATCGTGCAGGCAATGATCAAATCGACATCGTCGAACGACTTTCCGTAGCGCTCTGCCAAATCCTGTACTGCTTTCGTGCTTATATCACTCGTAAATTCGTGTTCTCCCGCAATGCGGCGCTCTCTGATGCCGGTGCGCTGGAGGATCCACTCGTCATTTGTTTCAACCAATTGTTCCAAGTCCAAATTCGTCAGCCTCTTTTCGGGTACATACGATCCGATGGCTGTAATTCGTGCTGCTGATCTGCTCATTCATACACCCCTTTAGCTTACTAACCTCATTTTAGCACCTAACATTAGTATTAGGTACTAATAATTTTACGAGATGGGTAAAAACTTTCTGACGCATAACAATTTAAAGACATTTACGAGTCATAAGGCATGTACCGTCTAGGTAATAAGAATACTTCAAGAAGCTCCCGCCTCTTGTTGCAACTGATTTTTGAATGTTTTTTAATCGCGTGGTATGTTCACCGCCAAAAAATAATAGCTTCAAGAGGACAATAAAAATATTGAAAAACGAATAATAAATTTTATAATAAATAGGGTTTTTACCAGTAATTCTCTCAAAGTCCAACATCGATCTGGAAATGAAACATGCAGGCATCCAGAACTTTGACCAGTGAATTTCTGCAAGCGAACGGCTGAGAGTCGCCCTTCAAAAACAATCTGTGGAATAATAGCCATAAGAGAATTTATTCGTCAGGAGGCGCTGGAATGAAACGAAACCGAACCGCAAAGAACGAGGAATTCCGCAGGCTCCTGAAACAGGCTTTCGCCATCAACCAACGCCCGCTGCCTTGGGCTAAAGCTTTGGCCGCCGGCATCAGCTCCGGGCTTCCCGTACTGATCGGCGTCTGGTTGGGGCAGTTGCAATACGGACTGATCGCAGGGCTCGGCGGCTTGGCATTTCTTTATATGTTCAATGAACCGTACGCGCTGCGCTCGAAGAAAATCTTTTTCGCCGCACTCGGCTTGGCATTTTCAGCGGGCCTTGGCGTCCTGCTGTCCGGGCAGCCGTTTCTCGCTGCCGCAGCAGTCGGTGTCATAGGCGCTTTGGCGGTCTTCATCTTCGGTGCCTATCAATTTACAGGGCCATCCGCTATTTTCTTCGTGCTGGTGTTTTTGATCAATAATAATATGGCCGACAACCCGGCCTTGTTCTTATTGAACGCATTCCTGGTTTTCCTGGGCGGCATGCTGTCCTGGCTGATGGCGATGTGGGCCTACCCTTTCAAGCCTCACGCCGCAGAAACCAAGGCAGTGAAACAAGAATATGCCGAACTGGCCGTGCTCGCTGAATCTGCCGGCTCCGCTGAATTCTATGCTATACGCCAGCGCACCTGGCCCGCTTTGAAATCTGCTGAAACGGACCTCGGCTACGCCTCTGCCAAATGGACGCGCTCGAACCGGCTCGTGCAGTTGAACTTATTGCACCTGCAGGCAAAAGCGATCTATGCCGAAATCATCAAACGCGGCGACCGCTTTTCCGCTGTCTCGAAAGAAACCGCTGATAATTTGCGGCTCATCGCTTCCTCGGTTGAAGCGTCCGGCAAAAAATCCTTTGCTGCCGCACCGCGGCTACAGACTGAAACGGGCGATGCTTTGACCGAAAGCACACGGAAAGCCTACGATATCCTCACCGGCCAGCGCGATAAACGAACGCGCGATACCGAGCTCACCGCAGAACCGTTCAAATCCGTCTTTACCGGCTCTTTCAATAAACATTCAATGGTGTTTTTTGCGGCCATTCGTTTTGGCATTGTCTTGGCGTTCGCTGCATTGATCGCTTATTTTCTGCCGATCGACCCGTCTTATTGGGTTCCGTTATCGGCCGCAGCAGTTATGTCCGGCGCTACCATCCTATCGACATTCAACCGCTCCATCCAACGTTCAGCCGGCACCATTGTCGGTATTGTAGTGGCGGCGATCATCTTGTCTTTCCAACCGGATGGGCTGTCTATCGCATTGATCATTTTCGCGTTGACGGCGCTGACAGAACTCGCCATCGTTTTAAACTATGCCGTTGCGGCATTCTTTATCACGCCAAATGCTTTGATGATTGCTGAGAGCACTTCACAGATCGGAGACCTTTCCTATTTCGCTTCTGCGCGCATTGTCGACGTCTTAATCGGTTCCGCCATCGGGCTCCTCGGGGTCTTATTGATTGGCCGGCGCCGCGCTTCCAGTTTGATTCCCCAGCATTCGGCCAAAACTTTGCGAAGCCAGCAGCGCTTTATGAGCTTGCTGTTTTCACCTTACAGCCCGGACCTTGAAGCGCAGCCGATCGAATTGAAGAAAATGCGCACTAATTTGACCAATTTGAAGCTGGTGCTCGATACGGCACAAGGCGAATTGCCGCAGCGGCCAGAAAATCTCGCTCTCTTGCAGCAAGTCTTCTTCGCAGCCGAACAGCTTGGCTTCCTGCTCGAGAACGCGGCACAAAAAGACAGGCTCGCCTTATCTCCCGTACAACTCGGACAGCTCTACCTGTTCTTTGAAATGATGGCGAACACAATGGAAGGCAAATGGCCGTTCGCGGAGCATGTAATTCCTGAAATTCCGGGATTCCCCGAAATCGAACAGGAACTCGCTGCCTTGCAGGAATCGGTTCGAATGAGCTACCGCGAGACGGAACCACTTGAACAAGACGAAGCCCTGGAATAGGCTTCGTCTTTTTTTGTGCATAGGAATTTTGAACAATTATCTGTAAAGTTAACTTTACGTAAAACAAACTTTACACGTAACATGGGATTATAACTACGAGGACGTGATGAAGTGGATAATAAGTTGAAGGAATTGCGGGAGACACACGGTTTTTCACAAGACCAGCTCGCCAAAAAACTGGGCGTCTCGAGACAGACGATCATTTCAATCGAAAAAGGGCGCTATAATCCTTCCTTGCCCCTTGCCCTGCAGATGGGCCGAATTTTCACTACCCCCGTCGAGAACATCTTCTTTTTAGAAGAAGGATCGGATTGAATTGTCGAATCAATAAGGAGGAATTGTTATCAGTTACCGCATCGCATTTTCAGCTCTAGGCTCATTATTTTTTCTGATGGGAGGGTTTTTGCTCCTCGCAGCATTCATGGACAATAGTGCTCCGTTATCGGAAACCTATATGATCCTCTCCATGTCTGTCATGGCGTTTAGTTTAAGTTACCTGTATCCACAATTTGCCCAAAAAGATGAACGGATGCAACTGATCCGTCAAAAAGGCATGTTCTTTTCATTTGTTGCTTTTTTATTCTATTCTTTCGCACTCAATTCATTGCTTGAATTTAATATCATCCACTTAACCGCGAGTGATGCCATTACCCTTTTAACCGCATTGATGATCAGCACCTTGTTTACCTCGTGGGTTTTCCTTTCGAGGCGTTATTGATGAAAAAAGTAATTGTATTGTTAAAAATCATCTTGGCTATCTCTGCGGTATGTGCCATTTCATTGGGAACTTACTTATTTTTAAATACCGGCACTGAAAAAGCTGTGCTGTTGACCTCGGGGGCATTAGTGATAAATACTTTCATTGCAGTTCTTCTATTAGGAATATACGCTATAGAAAAACGGATTAATTGAGACGTTCCAACTTTTAAATCTTCCGACTGAATACATAAAGTCCCGCTGCTTTTTTGCAGAGGGACTTTTCATTGTTATGTACACTTTATATTCTAATTTTGCTGCGCACGAGCTTGCTTTAAATCCGAGATGCCGATCAATGAGCAAATAATGAGGCCTGCCACCATAATCCATGTCAGCACCCAATTATTCCCCCATGAAATGATGAGGACGATCAAACAGTTGAAGGCAATGATGAAGCTTCGGTATTTTTCGGTTGCGGCCATATATGATTTGAACATGTTTGCCTCATTCTCCTGTCATTTTTTAGCTTAGCTCTTGTGCGAGCCTAATGGAATGTCCATGTATTTTCGATAGCTGCCATTGATGCTTTCCTGATAAATTCGGATAGAATCAACCTCAAACTGGCAAATACTCAACTCTTCACTAGCGAGCTGCGCCATCTCTTTTAACTGCCGTACCGACAATCCGTAACTCGTTTTTGCCAGAGTCAGATGGGGAACGAATCGATCAAGTTCGAAATACTGCACGATCATTTCATCTGTTGGTTCAACTACCGCAACAAGCCGTTCGTGCAATTTCTTCAGCCCCTGCGATTCAACCTGTAAATACAGAATTTCTTCACCAAAAAATGCCGTTCCGCCAATAGTTGCTTCAAAACGATTCGTTTTCTCGCAAGCTTTCCGCACATTTTCTAGCCAGCTCTCATCAGGTGTGAAGCCGCCTTGTGCTTTCAAGGTAATATGCGGTTCAACTATTTCATCAATCCAGTTGTCCAGCCACTGCTTCCTGAATTGGCTCACTTGGTTTGTATAGTCTGCAGGTGGTGAAATTCCGATAAAATACTGCATCTCCATTTCTCCTTTTACGAATCGCTATGGGTGCACGTAGATTTCTTTAATTGATATTAACATTAATTCCCATCAATTTGAATTTATTTTATATTCCCATTACATAAGTAGAATCTTTTAAAATCCACAGTGATGAATTCAAA
>NZ_JAPEHT010000095.1 GCF_028823615.1 Planococcus sp. A6 | reverse complement strand
TATAATTGTTGGTTTTGTAATTTCATCTTTTTTTAAAAATCAGTTTACATATCATGAGGTTATCGGAAGTTGTAGTCCTCTGTACAGGCATTTAAAAGAAAGAGAGGTTGCTTGAAACAGCAACCTCTCTTTTGAGTGTAAAACGCAGACTTGTCATTGAGAGTTGATTTGGAGTTAAACCAATTCCCTAAAAATCAGATCCGAGGAAATCGGCTTTATTCCCATTTCTCTGGACCAGACAGATAGTTGGCCGATGTGATGGATTTCATGCGCTGAAATATGTCTCAACACTTTCCCATATGATATTGACTTGATGGAACCGTCTTTTCTTTCCAATTCCAAAACCTTTTCCGTCCCGTCCATCGGAAGGGATTGCAAAAAATGAAGCGTTTCCGATTGGGTATGTGCAGCAAATGCCGTCACCTCTTGTAACGTGGTGACGGCATTCAGATCATTGACCTGGACGGGAGTACCTTGCAATTGGTTAATCCAAATTTGCTCACAATCAACCACGTGATACAAATTATGCAGGATGCTGCCCATCCCACCGACTCTTTTCCTCGTTAGTTGTTCATTTAACAGAGAGCCACACCACTCGAACCATTCTTCTCTGATTTGCCAATTGTATAAAAACATTTCGATCATTTGAATGACTCCTCACTTATTTAACTTCTCATGTTAATCCGTCTAGCACAGTTAGATGATTTGAAACTCTCTTAAGGCATATTCGATTCCACCATCAGCTGCAGTCTTGGTGACAAAATCCGCTGCAGCCTTCAATCGATCGCTGCCATTCCCCATGGCAATGCCTAACCCTACGACTTCTAGCATGTCGATGTCATTGTTGCCATCACCAAAGGCGATGGCTTCCGATGGATCGAGTCCGAAATTATCCAAGACACTTTCAATCGCTGCAGACTTTGAGACTTCCCGGTCGAGCACATTCACGATATAGGGATGCCAACGATGGAAGGTGAGATGAGGGAATTGCTGGATGTACTTATCGGTCATCTCTTCATCCGCAAATAAACAAAGCAAGAACACTTCCTTTTCGTGAATCAAAGGATTAACCATGGGATACTCGTGCAGCGACAAAGTTTCTTTCAGTGCCGCTAATATTCGGGGATCTCGTACATCCGTCATGGTTAATTCTTCGGTATAAAACGATAGCGCATGCTTTTCAGTTTGTGCGAACGCCATTACTTCCTGCAGGATAACAGAATCCAGCGGCACTTTATGTATAACTTCTTTCCCGTGTGTAACATATCCACCATTGGAGGTGACGAACAGCTCAATGCCTAGGTCGCGAATTTCATCGCACATGGACAATGGCCTGCCCGTGGCAGCCACTAGTTTGATTCCCTTTCGCTTCAACTCGGAGATGGCAACTTTTGTACTCTTGGAGATAGAGTTCTCGTGATAGTCCTTGAGCGTGCCATCAATATCAAAAAAGACAATTTTATAAGTCATAGGGATCTCCTTAATCGTATAAAGTAGTTGCGTTTTTTTAGAAAGCACAAAGAGGACATTTCATAATTTTTCCATTAATTTAATTTTATAACTTTGAATTAACTTTCACAATAGTCTCAAGAGAGCTTAACTGAATTTTTCTATAGTATGATTAGTTAACATATGACCCCTTATCGGAAGAAGCTTAAAAGTGAGCTTCTTCTTTTTTTATTCTGCAAAGTGTATGTTTGAGAATAGTTTTTTAAACCAATTAGCAAGGGATGATTTATAATAGAGCCCAAAGCAAGTGGAGGGAAAGGATAAGTTTTATGGAAAATAAATTTTCAATTGGCGAAATGGCGAAACTTCATAATACAACCATTAAGACGCTTCATCACTATCATAAGATTGACCTATTGAACCCCGTTCATACGGACCCGAGCAATGGATACCGCTATTATTCAACGGATCAATTTGAACAGCTGAATACCATCAATTATTTGAAAGACTTAGGTTTTTCATTAGTTGAGATTAAGAAGCACTTAGAACATAGAGATATCGATGGCTTTCTGCTTTTGTTAGAAGAACAAAAGCAATTTACCGAACAAAAAATAAAGGATCTTGAACGTATCACCCAAAGATTTCAAAATCGAATTTCGGATATCAAGTTGGCGAGAGAACACAAAGAGCTGATGACTCCATTTACCAAGAACCTAGAAAAGAGACGAATTATTCGTCTTGCTGAAAAAATCAGTTCAGAACCAGACTTAGAAATCAGTTTGCGGCAGCTGGAAAACCAAGCAAAATTAAGTTCTTCGCTTTTTATCGGGGGTGTGGGGCTTACGGTAAGTATGCACGATATGGTTAATCATAAATTTCATGAATTCGGGGGTGTGGGGCTTACGGTAAGTATGCACGATATGGTTAATCATAAATTTCATGAATACAACTCTATCTTTATTTTGGATGAAGATAACAGTGTCAATGTTCCTTTAGCTGATAGTTTACCGGAAGGCGCATACGCTTGTATTTACTATAATGGTAAACACAGCGAATCCCATCAGCCCTACTCGAAGTTGCTAAATTACATTCACGAAAACAATTTTGAAATCATGGGAGACTCCTTGGAAAGAACCATCATCAATCAGTATATCTCCTCTCGGGAAGAAGATTATCTGACGGAAATTCAAATACCTATAAACAGTTGACCCTCCTCTTACAGGAGGGTCTATATTTTTAGTTAGAAAGCTAATTTAAAGGAGAAGAGATTATGTTTGGAACAGTGTTTAACGCAGGAATGATTCTGGCAGGCTGTCTGATCGGAAGTATATTGAAAAAGGGATTAAAGGACGAGTACCATCAAATTCTCATGCAGGCTATGGGCCTTGTGGCACTTGGGTTAGGAATTGATGCGCTCGTTCAACATTTGCCAGATAGCAAATATCCTGTGCTTTTTATCGTGAGTTTAGCTGCGGGAGGCGTGATTGGGCAAAGATTTGGATTGGAGTCGAGATTCAACAGGTTGGTCAATAAATACTCAACAGGAAATTTAGCTGAAGGACTGGCTACGGCTATCTTATTATTCTGTATTGGAACCTTATCGATTCTAGGCCCTATCAACGCAGCTTTGAATGGAGACTATACGTACCTCCTCGCAAACGGTATGTTGGACGGCATCACCTCCATTGTTCTAGCATCCACGTTTGGATTTGGAATTGCCATTTCGGGAGTTATTTTATTTGCCTGGCAAGGCTCCATTTACGGAATGGCTACTTTGATTGGGAATTCTCTCAATACAGATCTTCTGAACGAAATTACGATTATCGGGGGCATGCTGATTATGGCATCGGGCTTTAGTATCTTAGGAATCAAGAAATTCAACACGTTAAACCTGCTTCCGTCTTTGTTGGTTCCAGTAATTGTGTTTGGATTTATTCATCTATTTCATTTGTGAGTAGTAGGTTTTCCGAGGGACTTTAATGGTGGATAGTTGGTTTACATATTGCTCGATTATCGGAAGTAAAGGAGCTCAATGGAGAGCTTCTTTTTTTATGGAAAAGTATAACATCACTGAAAATTACCGACTGAATTTCCCTTTCAGCTATTGCGTATTTTCGAATTGAAACTTATAGTAAAATTGATTTATTAATTTTTTGAAATATATAACAATTATAAAAATATAATTGCAGCTTTCATTAATAATTCAAGCTGATATGTAAAATTTGGAAAATCTATTGTGATTCATTGAAACTCAATTATTTTGACAGCTTGAATGTGCACCTAGAGAAGATGCCTGAATTTCTTGATGCAAAACTGAAACAAAGCTCTGGCTACTATTATTTGGGGAGAGTGAGCACGCTATGAAAGCAGTTCGTGGTGTATTGGAGTTTTTAGAGGGAAATGGCGTTAAGTATATTTTTGGAATACCAGCGGGTTCGGTCAATGCATTCTATGATCAATTATTGGATTTTCCTGACATCACACCCATAGTCACCAAGCACGAAGGGGCTGCTTCATATATGGCGGCTGCCTACGCAAAATATTCCCAGCAGTTAAGTGTATGCATCGGCAGCAGTGGCCCTGGAGGCACCAATTTATTGACGGGAGCGGCTAATGCGATGCGCGAGCATTTGCCGATCCTGTTTCTCACCGGGGCTGTGCCGGTCAGTACGATGGGGCTCAATGCTTCTCAAGAACTCGATGCTCAAGCACTTTTTCAACCTATAACCAAGTATAGCGTGACGGTTTTGGATTCAGCCGATTTATTGAGCGAGGTTGCCAAAGCGATACAGATTGCGCTGTCCGGCGTCCCGGGCCCGGTCCATGTGGCGATGCCGATCGATGTGCAAATGGGGAAGGTGGAACAAGTTCCGATTCCGAAGCTGAAAATTGAGCGGCACGCCTCAATCTCAGCTGAGCTAGTGAAGCAAGTAGCCGATCAATTGATGCAGAAAAAAACAGGATTTATCTTTGCGGGGCAAGGCGTGCGCAATTCGGTGGCTCAAGTAATAGAACTGGCCGAATTGCTCGATTGGCCCATCGTCGCGACACCAGTTGCGAAGGGGCTATTCCGGGAAGACCATCCGCTTTTTTCAGGCGTATTCGGTTTTGCCGGGAATGAGCATACCTCGTTGCTGGTGAACGAAGGCAATGCCGAGACCTTATTGGTGCTCGGATCCAGCTTAGGTGAGACAGCGACGAGCAATTACAACGCTAATCTGGCGAAAGATCGCTTTGTGATTCAGGTAGACTTTGACGAGACAGTTTTCAACCGAAAGTATCCTGTGGATATTCCAGTACATGGGGACATGTCTGATAGTGTATCCAAAATTGTTGAGGAACTCAGAGACCGAGGACTTAGCAAGCCAGAGACCGTGAAGCTAGTCGAGCGCGATCCGGAAATCGATACACCCGAGGATTACAATACCAAAAATGTCTTGCTGAAACTGCAGGAATTATTGCCGTCTTCGACACGCTACACCATTGATATCGGGGAATTTATGGCTTATGTGATTCACCACATGGAAGTGTTGGAGGAAGATACTTTTGACATCAATGTCCATTTTGGTGCGATGGGAAGCGGGTTAAGCGCAGCGATTGGCTCGAAACTTGCTGAACCTGATCGGCCGGTCGTGGCACTGACGGGTGATGGATGTTTCTTTATGCATGGCATGGAGATCTTAACGGCTAAAGAATATAACTTGCCTGTTTTGTTCGTCGTTATGAATAATGCGCGCTTAGGGATGGTCTACCAAGGGCATACCTTGCAGTATAAGCGCTCGCATCCGTCTTTCGAACAAGAGCCAGTCAATATTGCGGCAATAGCTGAAGCAATGAATATCCCAAATTTCCGCGTAGACGATTTAGACGATTTATCTCAAAATATGATGGACGTATTAACCGGCTTGAACGGCCCTGCCATTTTAGAAGTGGCGTTAGTCGATAACAATATTCCGCCGATGGGGGACAGAGTGAAGTTTCTTTCATCCTTTGGAAAATAGTTTCTTGAGTGCAGCTCATTTTTCCCATCATTGAAAATCAATAACAGCTATTTAGAGAAGGTACTGATTCTGAGTACCTTCTTTTTTATTGCTTACAGATGCTGCTGAATAGTTCAAAGAACAGAAGTGGTGAACTTTTCCCTATGGTTCCAGGAAAATGTAAGGTACAATTCAATTAACAATTTTTTCTATATTTTTAACTGGATTGAATATTCGTTTTTTAAATTTATGCAAAAAGTGAGGAGAATCACAGTGATCTTACATACAGAAGAAGTGGGAGCGGGAGAGCCTATTGTTTTCTTGCACACAGGTCTGCAGACGGGTTTGACTGACTTTGAATACCAAAGAGAATTTTTCAAAGATTCATTTCAAGTGATTCTGCCAGATTTACGGGGACATGGCAAATCCATCAATAATGATTTAGCCAATTTTTTTGAGGACGCTGCAAGGGATCTGTTTGATACATTAGAGAAAAAAGAAATGGACTCTGTACATATTGTTGGTGCTTCATTGGGAGCGTTGGTGGGTTTATTTTTTTCCAAGAGATTTCCCGTAAAAGTCAAAAGCTTAACACTATCCGGTATAACTCCAGGAAAGCCAGAGAATTGGAGCCAGATGCACAAGGAAGATGTAGAAGTTCAAACTCAACTCCTTCAAAATGACGAAGCCGTTAGTTACTTCGATCAATTGCACGCAGCCGACTGGAAGCAGTTTCTTTATATGGCACGGAACGACGAGTGGTATCCATTCGAAGAAACAAAAGGTTTAGCTGGAATCCATTCACCCATCTTGCTTGTTGCAGGCGAAGGGAATTCGAATGAGACAACAGGGGCGCTGTCTTACCGTGCCATGCATCATAATGTTCATGTTGCTATTATTCCTTTTGCCTCTCACTTGGTTCATATTGAACAACCAAAACTATATAGCGAAGTATTGAACTTGTTTCTTAAGGACATTTCGTAAAGTCAGATGGAATGAATGACTTGCACGGGAGAGGGATAGAAGTTATGACAAAAATCGTGAGCAAGGATAATCAAGAAAACGTCTATTTATTTATCTTGCTTTTTGTTCTATCAGTTACTACGCTTCGAAAAATCAAAAGGCTCGAGCAAAAAAGAAAAGAAGTGACATCAGCTTTGGTGGAGCCCTATGATCCCAATATTTTATGAGAATGAAAATCTTTGGCGTTGAATAATCTATCTGGCGGAATCACATCGCATTAAAAATTACCCGTACGAGAACTTGAATATTAGTGCTGAGGGTGAAGATATAATGAATAGGTGGAAAGCGGAAGAAGTGGTTTTTGAGACGATGCATGAAGCGGATGTATGGGCTGATTCCATAGCTAATGAAATGTACGGTAGGCTTTATGACGGTTATAGTACCCTCGACTATAAAATAGCTTGTGCGTTGGCTTTTAGATTAGCGGCTATTGAGAACTGCAGGGTTTATACCGAGGACGAAGGAGATAGCTATAAGGTGCATGCGATATTTGATTCTCCAGATTCATAAATCTACTAAACAGATCTCTCAATAGGGATGGAAGACTAAAAAATCGAGAGGGTAAGGGAGGAATTCTTTGAAAAGTATCAAAACGATAATTCTTGGCATTTGTATCGTGTTCACCTTAGCTGCTTGCGATCAGGCCATTTGGTACGATACGCGGAAAGAGGCAATTGAAAAGGGTCTGCAAGAGGAAGGCATCAGTGCATCGTCCCCTATGTCCGTTGAAGAATACGATGACGAAACAATCGTGTTGTATGCACAGGATAATTCTCTAGGTGTAGCAAGTATCACAGAAAGTGAAAAGGGTTATAGTTGGTACCGAGGTGCTCCCTACCACGGATTTGAAGTCACGGGCGACTTGCCATATACGACAGGGAGTTTCACGTTTGCAACAGAAGCTGGAGTAGAAGTTTCTGTGCTATACGGAGAAATTTTTGATCCCACAATGCAAGTTAATGAGGTAGCAAGCCGTGAAGGATTGGATGAAGTGACGCTGCTTGGTGAGTCCGATCTCTTTTACACTTTTCTCGAATAAGCTTTGGCAGACAAATATTTAAGGAGGGCGTTGATGATACCTGTTTTGAAAGTACTAAGCATCATTCTCTTGTTTTCGCCTGCCGTACTGATCTACACGGAAACAACGAGTATACTAGTTGCCGTAATTCCATTCGTTCTAGGCGCCTTGCTTTACACTTATGTTCAAAGCAAAAAACGTACCCAGCATCGTCCAAGTTAATCAGCAGGAATCATTAAACCAACTTATCTTAAGTTGGTTTTTTATTTGTGAAGAGAATTTTCTAAGTAACTAGCAGGATTTAGAGCGATGGCGTGGCAAAGATCCAATCGCGGGAGAGCTTTTATGTTTTATTAACTTTATGTAACTTTTGCTAAATAACGTTGACGCTAAAGACTACCTTCTGTAAGGTTGGATAAGGAAGAAGAAAAAACTGTAAATTATAATAATTGAGTCTCAATAATTTACAGGAGAAAACTAGCAATACATAAAAAAATGGCTTTTATTAAAAAGGAGGACGACAGTAAGATGAATAACAGCTTCTGGAACAAATCAGTAAAGGCGCTATTATCAGTGGGCTTAGTCGCAAGCTTTGGGGTGCCGGCTACGCAATCGGCGGTGCAGGCAGCTGCGCCGGCAAATGACTTGTTTATTTCTGAATACATTGAAGGCAGCAGCTTCAATAAAGCAATCGAAATTTACAACGGGACAGGTGCTTCTGTTGAACTAAGCCCCTATTCACTCTCGCTGTATACAAATGGAAGCACGTCCTCACAAAGCGAAATGGCGCTTTCCGGAACTGTAGCAAGCGGTGATACGATAGTTATTTATCACAGTGGCGCAGATTCAGCGATTCAAAGCAAAGGAGATCTGCAAAATAACAGTGTGGTCAATTTCAACGGCGACGACGCATTGGTATTGGAAAAATCCGGTGCCCCGATCGACTCGGTTGGCCAAGTAGGCACGCGCATTGAAAACATGAAAGACGTCACGCTGGTCCGCAATTCTGATATCCAGTCTGGCGATAGCGTAGTGAATGATGCATTCGACCCTTCGTCTGAGTGGACGGTGTATCCGACAGATACATTCGAGTTTTTGGGAAGTCACACGATAGACGGATCTAGTGAAACACCAGTTCCTACACCAACTCTTGATGGCTATTATGAGACTACGAATGGTTTGCAAGGCGAGTCATTGAAAGCGGAACTCCATGAAATCATTGATGACCACACACAGCTCAGTTATTCACAAGTATGGGATGCATTGAAAATAACGGATGAAGACCCGAATAATTCAAATAACGTGCTGTTATTGTATACGGGTGAGTCGCGTTCGAAATCCTTGAACGGCGGAAATGTCGGCGACTGGAACCGCGAGCATACGTGGGCGAAGTCTCATGGAAGCTTTGGGACAGCGATGGGAGCGGGGACGGATATCCACCATTTGCGTCCAACCGATGTGCAAGTGAATGGGCTGCGTGGCAATTTGGACTTTAACTACGGCGGCAGTACGGTAAGCGGCTGTGACGGCTGCTTGCGCACATCTACTTCGTGGGAGCCGCCGAATGAAGTCAAAGGCGACGTCGCCCGCATGCTATTCTATATGGCGGTCCGTTATGAATCAGGTGACGGCGTGGACTTGGAACTGAATGACCTGGTGAATAATGGTTCGATGCCTTACCACGGCAAGATTTCCGTGTTGCTCGACTGGCATGAGCAAGATCCTGTCAGCGCTTGGGAACAGCAGCGCAACGAGAAGATTGAAGATATTCAAGGCAACCGCAATCCGTTCGTCGACCATCCGGAATGGGCGGAATCGATCTGGTAGGTAGTTGTTGACTGGGTATTTGATAAGCAAAACGCGAAAATGGCGTGTGATATGACTAACTATGCTAGCCAGGATATTTGTAGATAGTTCAATATTTACTTCCAAAGGGGAAAAGCGGTGCTAAGCCACGCTTTTCTCCTTTGCCTGTCTACGTGTCCAATAGATTGAATCATTTTAGTTATACTAAGTTGAGGGAGAAGGGGTGGTGAATATGCTTACTACACGGGGAGCTAAAATTTTAGATGGGACCCCTAATTACTTGGTGATGGAAGAGATAGGGGAAATCGAGTCTGCAAAACACTTTGAAGAAGTTTTAAATGAATTGAAGAAACACGTTGTAGAAAAAGATATTCAATCAGTTTCGATCATACTTAACGAACAGCAAGCTGAATATATACCGTATAGAGAGTTGCTTGAAAAATTCAGTTTTCAAATACAAGATACTCAATTTTTCTATAGACGACAACTGTCTGCTTTAGAAGATATGGAGATAAAAGCGCCGCTTTCGGTTAAATCATTGGAAGAAATCAAGGAGGATGTATTTTTGAAAACATGGATGGACGCCAGCGCTGGTTCGCTCAATGCTTCCGCTCCTTTCACCTCGCTTTCTGCGCAAAAAGAGTTTGAAGGGATGCAATCGGAACTTGGCGCGGGTTATCAAAAAAGCTGCCTCGTCATTTTTTATGGAGACCAAGCGATAGGCGTGACTATGCCCCAAATCGAAAAGGGAACTGTCGATGAAGGGAGATTGTTTTATTTCGGACTCATACCTGCTTTTCGAGGCATGGGATGGGGCGCATACCTTCATAAGTTATCCCTGCAGCTCCTTAAACAAATGGGTGCCGAGTATTACATTGGCGCAACCGGCCAACACAATATCCCGATGCAGCGAATATTTGAAGCGAATGCTTGTGAGCTGATTGAGAAAAAGTTTATTTATCGATTGAAGGATGGCGTTAAGTGAATAAGCTCATCGGTCATGAGCCTGAAGTGAGGGAGAGGAAGAGTCAATATGCTACTGAATACGGAACGATTAGTCATTAGGCCATTTCAAGCACAGGACATACAGGACGTTTTTGCAATTTACAGTGACAAAGAGGTTTGTCAGTATTTATTGCATAAGGAATGGCATGTCGGGAATATGGAAGAAAAATTCAATAAAAAGCTAATAAACCGTTCACTTACACCAAACACCATGATCAGTTTAGCGGTTGTTCTGGGTGAACAGGTCATTGGCGAGTTGTCGGCTTGGTATACGGATATGAAAAACACTGTAGAAATTGGATATAGTTTTTCTTCTGCGTCTGGCGGAAAGGGCTATGCGACAGAAGCGGTGGAAAGCTTGATGGCCCACTTATTTAATGACTATCATGTGCACCGAATCCAAGCGACGCTTGATGCCAGAAATACCGCTTCCCAAAAGTTATGCGAACGTATAGGGATGAGAAAAGAAGCGCATTTTATACAAGATTATTGGAATAAAAATGAATGGACGGACAGCATCGTTTACGGGATGTTGGATCACGAATTGAACAAAATATAAGGCTGGCCATATGAAAGATTATCGAAACGATTTACACAAAAATCCTCGCAATTCCTTTTACAAGGACGCGGGGATTTTTGATCTTTGCAGAAAACCAATTATTCTCTCTTGCTTTTAATTTCTAGAAGTACGGGGATGATATTCAATAAAATCGAGATGACCGTCAATACCCACAGCGCAGATGACATGATCGGCACCACGTCCGATAATGCAGACCAGTCTTCTGCACGAACCCAATCAGCGACCATACTGTAATCTGCCGCAAGGGTCAGAGCGGTAAACGACAGTCCCATCGCCATCGCTAATTTATAATTCTTGCCTATTGCATACAGATAAAGATTTACGCAGGTCGCTGCGATTGCGATCAGCCCGAATAAGAACCACATCGTTTTGCCTCCAATTTTACTGGGAATTAGTATTAATAAAGACAAGGCAAGGCCCTCATTAGTTGCCTAAAGACTCTTGGATATTTACGGGAACCTTCAAAAGATTCGCTTTGCAGATTATAAATTTACTGAAAATGCCGATTTTTGAAACTTTATGCAGCTGTGAACGTATTATAAGGCAAAGGAAATGAGTAATAGCCGAAATGAAAGGGGATGGTTTTATGCATTGGATGATGTGGATCTTCTGGGGGTTTTTTGGAGCGTTATTTATTGGCAGTTATGTGGTGGACAAATTGACCAAAAGGAAATACAGCTTAGACAAAAAAGCGAATACTGCAAACCAGGATGCTGCTGCTGCGGATGCGATCCGGCAAGCTGGGCGCAATAACCATGAAGGCGGCATGTTTTAACAAAATGGCTGGCCTTGTTTCTTTAGTCGAGCAGGTGTAATTTCCGGATGAACGGGTACAGTATAGAAAATGTACGACGAGGAGGAATTGCTGTATGGCTAGAAAAGGAACAGCAGGCCGCACACCTGAAAAGCAAGTCGGGGCTCATGAGTCTGCAATCGATAAAGCGATCAATAAAACAAAAGAAGCCTTGGACGGAGATAATGAAGCAACGAATTACAGCGAGGAAAAAGGCAGAGACGAGCAGGAAGATGCGAAAGAGTATTCGAAGCACGTGTCTAAAGAAGACGAACGCGATTTACCGGAACGACAGAAATGAAAAAATGGAGCTTGAGGGGATTCCCTCAAGCTCCATTTTTGTTTAGGACGGGTTGGTCGACCATAATCCAGCGCTTTTAACAAAGACGCGCGGATGAAGTTTCAAGCTGGCGACGATCAAGTCGGCCAAATCTTCCGGATGCATAACTTTTTCAGCATCACCGGTGATCAGGTTGGATTCATGGGCAAGGTCCGTGACAACTGTGCTCGGCGTCAGCGCCGTGACACGGATGTTGTGTTTGCGTACTTCAAGTGCGAGCGATTCGGTCAAGCCCATGACAGCGAATTTGGAAGAGCTATACGCGCTTGTGACCGGTGCGCCTTTTTGTCCGGCAGTGGACGAGATATTGATGATATCGCCTGAACTCTGCTCGATCATGCCAGGAAGTACGGCACGTGTTGCGTTATAGACGCCCATCGAATTGACGTCGACGATATTTTTCCATTCTTCCGGTGACAATTCCAAGAAGCCGCCGAATTTCCCGGTGCCTGCATTGTTGATCAGGATATCGATATCGCCAAGTTCGTTTTTAAGTTTCTCGATCGCTTGTTCAATCGCAGCGAGATCCGTCACGTCGGCAGAAGCAGTTGCCACTTTGACATTCGCATCTTGCAGTTCGACGGATACTTTGTCGAGGTTTTCCTGTTTCAAGCCGATTAAGCCGACATTGACGCCTTCATTGGCAAGGGCGATCGCTGTCGCACGGCCAATGCCGCGTCCTCCGCCCGTGATGATGGCTGTTTTCCCTTTAATTGATTGCATCGTAACACTCCTTAAATTCAGGTACGCTAAAGCCGTCCCGTAATTAAATACTTACTTATTATCTGTGATTTGATTCGGAAATGCATGTGATGCGTCTTGAGTAGAAATGAAAATATTTTAATGTTTGTCTAGCTGACAAGGGACTCTGAAAATCGT
>NZ_JAPEHT010000094.1 GCF_028823615.1 Planococcus sp. A6 | reverse complement strand
ACGGTCGTGCTGCACAAGCGGATCGTCACGCTATTAGAAGGCATAAAAAAAGAAGCCGCAGTAAAATACCACGGCTTCAACGATAATTATTTTGTTTTCGGCGGGATGCAGCCATACCACTATTCGCACTACCACAAGAAATTCTCGGAGGTTTACCCAGAGATACGGATTCACGATGTGCGGCATAGCTTTGCTACCCACTTAATTAATAACGGTGCTGATATCTATCTTGTAAAAGAGATGATGCGCCACTCCAATATCCAGGAGACCGTGAATACTTACGGCCACATGTTTACGGAGAGAAAGCATGAAATATTGAGCGTGTTCGACTGAAACAGTATCATTTTGGTATCAAAGCCAAAATAAAAGCTGTAAAAGGTTGGCACGCTCCCTTTTTATTTAACCGATTGAACCTTCCATCTCGAACTTGATGAGACGGTTCATTTCGACTGCATACTCCATCGGCAATTCTTTAGTGAATGGCTCGATGAAGCCCATGACGATCATTTCTGTCGCTTCCTGTTCAGAAACGCCACGGCTCATCAGATAGAACAATTGCTCTTCAGAGACTTTCGATACTTTCGCTTCGTGTTCAAGCGAAACGTTATCGTTCATGATCTCGTTGTAAGGAATTGTATCGGATGTCGACTGGTTGTCCATGATCAACGTATCGCATTCGATGTTCGAACGTGCGCCGTCCGCTTTGCGGCCGAAGTGCACGATTCCGCGGTAAGAAACTTTCCCGCCTTGTTTCGAAATCGATTTGGAAACGATCGATGAAGATGTATTCGGCGCCAAGTGGATCATTTTCGCGCCTGCATCCTGGTGCTGGCCTTTGCCGGCGATTGCAATCGACAATGTCATGCCGCGTGCGCCTTCACCTTTAAGGAAAACTGCAGGATATTTCATCGTCAATTTCGAACCGATGTTGCCATCGATCCATTCCATCGTGCCGTTCGCGTCAACGAAAGCACGTTTCGTTACCAGGTTGTAGACGTTGTTCGCCCAGTTTTGGATCGTTGTATAGCGGCAATAAGCATCTTTTTTCACGATGATTTCAACAACTGCAGAGTGCAGTGAGTTCGTCGTATAAACAGGAGCTGTACAGCCTTCTACGTAATGGACGCTTGCGCCTTCGTCGACGATGATCATCGTACGTTCGAATTGGCCCATGTTTTCCGAGTTGATGCGGAAATAGGCTTGCAGCGGCGATTCCACTTTGATGCCTGGCGGTACGTAGATGAACGAGCCACCCGACCAAACAGCCGTGTTCAATGCAGAGAATTTATTGTCTGCTGCTGGAATGACTGTCTGGAAGTTTTCTCTGAAGAGGTCTTCATTTTCACGAAGTGCTGCATCTGTATCTTTAAAGATGATGCCCATCTCTTCCAAATCTTCTTTCATGTTGTGGTAAACAACTTCGGATTCGTACTGTGCAGAGACACCTGCAAGGTACTTCTGTTCAGCTTCAGGAATGCCCAGTTTATCAAACGTACGCTTGATTTCTTCAGGAACTTCATCCCATGAAGTCTGGCTCGCTTCAGAAGGTTTGACATAATAGGTGATTTCATCAAAATCCAGCGAGTTCAAATCTCCGCCCCATTGCGGCATTGGCATGGAATAGAATAGTTTCAACGCTTTCAAGCGTGATTCGAGCATCCATTCCGGTTCTTCCTTAATCTTCGAAATTTCTCTGACAATGTCTTCCGTCAGACCGCGTTTGGATCTGAAGATGGAGACGTCCTTGTCATGGAACCCATATTTATAATCTCCGATTTCCGGCATTTTTTTCGCCATCGTCGTTCCTCCGTTCTCTGTTACGATTTTTCTTCGTCGTGCACACCTTTTTCCATGGCTTTCCACGCTAAGGTCGCGCATTTGATACGCGCCGGGAATTTAGATACACCTTGCAATGCTTCAATATCCCCAAGGTCCACTGAATCGTCGTACTCTTTGCCAAGCATCATGTCCGAAAAGATTCCGGACAGCTTCAATGCTGTATCTACATCTTTGCCTTTGACGGCTTGCGTCATCATGGAAGCAGATGCCATGGAAATCGAGCAGCCTTCCCCGTCGAATTTGGCGTCTTTGACGATGCCATCTTCTACTTGCAGCGTCAATTGGATCCTGTCGCCGCAAGTCGGGTTGTTCATTTCGATATTGACACTGTCCTGTTCAAGCGCGCCCTTGTTGCGGGGCGTCTTGTAATGGTCCATGATCACTTGTCGATATAATTGATCTAAATTATTAAAAGACATCGCTAAAATACTCCTTTGCAGAACGCAAACCTTCCACTAGGCGATCGATATCCGATTCGTCATTATAAAGATAGAAGCTTGCGCGTGCTGTCGCTGTCACGTCAAGCCATTTCATCAATGGCTGTGCGCAGTGATGACCTGCGCGGACAGCGATGCCGCTCATATCGAGCACAGTCGCTACATCGTGGGGATGGACTTCTTTCAAATTGAAAGTGACGATCCCTGCACGTTTTGCCGGGTCTTTCGGACCGTAAATCTCAAGCCCTTCAATAGCCGACATCTTGTCCATCGCGATGGCTGCCATATGGTGTTCATGTTTTTCGATTTCATCCAATCCGATTTCCTGCAGGAAGTCGATGGCCGCAGCCAGTCCGACTGCCCCGGCAATGATCGGAGTGCCGCCTTCGAATTTCCAAGGCAACTCTTTCCAGGTCGAATCGTATAATCCGACAAAGTCGATCATCTCGCCGCCGAATTCGACAGGCTCCATGGCTTCGAGCAAATGCTTCTTGCCATACAAGACGCCGATGCCGGTCGGGCCGACCATTTTGTGGCCGGAAAATGCGAAGAAGTCGCAATCCAAGTCCTGGACATCGATTTTCAAGTGAGGCGCAGCTTGTGCACCGTCCACCATCATGACAGCGCCATGTTCGTGGGCGATTTTCGCCACTTCCTTCACCGGATTCATTGTGCCGAGCACATTGGAGACGTAGACCATCGACACAATTTTTGTCCGGTCGGTAATGGCTGCACGGACATTTTCAAGCGAGATGGTACCGTCTTCTTCAAGCTCGATGTATTTCAAGACAGCGCCGCGTTCTTTTGCCAGCTGCTGCCATGGAATGATATTCGAGTGATGCTCCATATACGTGATGACGATTTCGTCGCCTTCTTCCACATTGGCACGGCCATAGCTTTGTGCGACTAAGTTAATCGCAGTCGTCGTGCCGCGGAGAAAGACGATTTCCTGCGTCGAACTGGCATTGATGAATTGTTGCACTTTCTCGCGGGCGCCTTCGAGCGTGTGGACGCCGCGGTGGACATTGGAATTATCAGACTCGTAATATTCTTTCAGCGCTTCGATGACTGGTGTCGGCTTCTGGGAAGTCGCCGCGCTGTCCAAGTAGACGAGCGGATGTCCATTGATTTCCTGGTTGAGTATCGGAAAATAGCTCTTGATCTCTGGATTCATTAGCGGACTTTCCTTTCGATAACCTCCGTCAATTGCTTTTTAACGCCTTCGATTGGCAACACGTTTACAACCGGTGCCAGGAAGCCGTGAATAACAAGACGTTCAGCTTCTTGTTTTGTAATGCCTCGGCTCATCAAATAATACAATTGAAGCGGATCGACGCGTCCGACTGATGCCGCATGTCCTGCCGTTACATCATCTTCGTCGATCAAGAGAATCGGGTTCGCATCGCCGCGTGCTTTCGGGCTTAACATCAGGACACGTGATTCCTGTTCTGCGTTAGCTTTCGTTGCGCCGTGTTCGATTTTGCCGATGCCGTTGAAGATCGCAGACGCGGAGTCTTTCATGACGCCGTGCTTCAAGATCTGGCCGTCGGAGTTTTTGCCCCAATGGATGACTTGCGTCGTGAAGTTCTGCTTTTGAGTGCCTCTTCCAACCACTACTGTTTTCGTATCGCCGACTGAATTGTCGCCGATTAGGAATGTCGTGTTATCGGAAATGGTGTCGCTGTCGTTCATCATGCCGAGCGCCCATTCGATGCGTGCATCGCGCTGTGCTACTCCGCGGCGGTTCACATAAGTCGTGAATCCTTCAGCGAGTACGTCCACTGCGCCGTAAGTGACAGACGCATTGTCTTCTGCAAATACTTCTGAAACGATATTCGCTTGGCCTTTTGCTTTCGGCACTGTGGAAATATAGTTCTCGACGTAAGTTACTTCACTGCCTTTGTCTGCGACAATCAATGCGTGATTGAATAGGGAAGCTTCCTCATTGTCGTGTACGAAGATCGCTTGTACCGGATTCTTTATCGCTAGATTCTTCGGCACGTATAGGAACATCCCGCCATTTAGAAGCGCTGCATGAAGAGCCGTCAATTTATGTTCTTCCGCTTTGACTGCTTCTGTCATGAAATACTTCGCAACCAAGTCACCGTGCTCACGGATTGCAGTTTGGATATCTGTCAAAATGACGCCTTGTTGCTGCAAATTTTTATCCAAGGAAATATAAGCCGGCGTATTATTGTGCTGGATGTATAGATTTTTTTGATCCGTATCAACAATGGACTTTACCTGCTCCGGCAACTCATCCAATGACGCATAAGTTGAGCTTTCCACAGTATGGACCGGGAAGTCCGTGAAGTTCCAATTGATGATTTTCGTTTTATCGGGTTTTGGGAGCGGCAACGCTTCGGCAGCAGCCAAAGCCTGTACACGCAAGTTCGTAAATTCTTCTGGTTCTGAGTGCGAAGCCGAGAAGGAGCGTACATCCTGCTCGGTCATCGTTAATTTTGTTTCAACCGTCACGTTAGTCTCTCCTTCCAATTATGCTTCTTGTCCAACAGTCTCGTCTTCGATGCCGAGTTCTGCCTTGATCCAGTCATAGCCTTCCGCTTCCAATTTATGCGCTAGTTCAGGTCCGCCGGATTTCACGACGCGGCCTTGCATCATAACATGGACATGGTCTGGCGTGATGTAGTTCAACAGGCGCTGATAGTGAGTGATGATCAAGCAGCCGAAGTTCTCGCCCTTCATTTGGTTGATGCCGTCAGATACGACTTTCAATGCATCGATATCGAGACCGGAGTCAATTTCATCGAGTACAGCGAATGTCGGTTTGATCATCATCATTTGAAGGATTTCGTTGCGTTTCTTCTCGCCGCCGGAGAATCCTTCGTTCAAGTAGCGCTGTGCCATATCTTGGTCCATTGCAAGAGTTTCCATTTTGCTGTCGAGTTCACGGATGAATTTCATCAATGAAACTTCGTTGCCTTCTTCGCGGCGTGCGTTCATGGCAGAACGCATGAAGTCAGCATTTGTGACGCCAGAAATTTCGCTCGGGTACTGCATAGCCAGGAAGAGTCCTGCGCGTGCGCGCTCGTCGACTTCCATCGCCAATACGTCTTCTCCGTCCAATTCGATCGTGCCTTGTGTTACTTCATATTTAGGATGCCCCATGATAGCGGACGCCAAGGTAGATTTCCCTGTACCGTTCGGCCCCATGATGGCATGGATTTCGCTCGTGTTAATTGTGATGTTTACACCTTTTAAAATCTGTTTTCCTTCGATTTCAACGTGTAGATCTTTAATGACCAAAGTTGACATGTAAATACCTCCATAATGTTATTGAAGAATGCCTCGCACTCTTAATTAGTATCATTCTAATCTTAACTTATATCGACTTCAGTAGCAAATGTTAAAATCGGCCGCAAGTCTTAGCCAAAAACCATTTTGAAATCCGTATTTCCTAATGTCTCCAAGCAAATTCCAGCTGACTTCGCGGATTTCCTGCATTTTCAATAAAGTTAGGCTAAATGAGAATTCATTTCAATAAACTTTGCATAAGGCGCTAGATTCTGCATCCTTAGGCATAGAAAAACCGGACAGAGAAATCACTCTGTCCGGCAGCTTCATTTGAATGTTTGAATGTATGTGGATCGTGTATCTATTGCTATTCGCGGTGCGCTTGGCGCTCGATTTGTGCCGCAACCGACTGGCCTTGGCGATAATCCTGCTCCCGGCGCTGTTCAACTTCAAGGATTTTTTGCGGGTCATTTTGGTATTCGTTCAGTCCGTACCCGTGTACGTCTCTGAATGCCTGTTCCATTTTTTCCGTCTTTTCAATACCTTGAGAATCGATAATAAACCATCCCTTTCGAGTTTTCGTATTTTACTTTTACAAGTATACCCGACTCGACAAAGATTAAACAAGTTAAATAATCTAATTTATCAGAAAATAGACCCATCGTCATAGTTATTGGGAATATATAGAAAAAACTGCCCGTTATACGGACAGTTTCCATAAATTATTGGCTCACTTCGTTGTAAAGGTTTGATGAAATCAAGCCGTTTTCTTCTAACACTTGGTTGAAAACAGCGTCAGCTTCGGCAAATTTGTCGGCAGCCGCTTGGAAGTCTGGTGCATCTGTTCCCAGTTCTTCTATTTTCATCTCGTAAGATGCAGCGATTGAAGCCAACGCCCCATCGATTTCTTCTTGATGATCGCTTAGCGATTCTGGCACTTCGATTGATTCCACCGCTTGCATCGCTTGTTCAGCAGAAGTTGCAGCCGCTTCTTTCATCTCGGTAAGTTCTTCACCAGTTGGCAGTGCATCTTCAGCTTGGGCGATTTCGAAGTCATTCAGTTGTGTATCTTCTTTATTTATTTCCTTTGAAACAGTCAAATAGAATTGCATCAATTGGCTTTTGATGCTTTCTTTACCGGATTCCATCGTGGCAGACCCAGAAGTCGTTTCAGCTGTTTCAGTGGATTGTTCGGTTCCGCATGCCGCGAGCAATAAGGCAGCAGATAGGCCGAGGATTGTCATCTTTTTCATGTTCGTGCCTCCTGAATTTCATATCCAGCATATGATAGCACAGACCGTTTTATCCGTATAGAGAGCAGAGAAAAGCCGGAATTCATTGAATTTCGGCATAATTCATGCTTTTTGGGATGGTGTGAAACGATCGACGATATTCGCTAGCGCACCGTCTCCTGTTACATTGGTGGCCGTTCCGAAACTGTCTTGTGCCATATACAATGCAATCATCAACGCAACCATCGTCTCGTCAAAGCCAAGCATCGCTTCAAGCAAACCGATAGCTGCCATGACCGCGCCTCCCGGGACGCCAGGAGCTGCGATCATCGTGACGCCGAGCATGAGGATGAACGGGAAGAAGTTGCCGAATGACGGCGACTGGCCTGTCAGTAAGATGACCCCGATCGCACAAGTGACAAGCGTTATCGTACTGCCAGACAAATGAATTGTCGCAAACAATGGGATGGTGAAGTCTGCTACCCGTTCTTTCACGCCGGTTTTCCGCGCTTGGCGCAAAGTTACCGGAATTGTCGCGGCAGAAGACTGTGTGCCAAGTGCCGTAAAGTATGCCGGCAACATCGTCCGGATCAAACCGAACGGGTTTTTCTTTCTTAATATGCCCGCTGTTGTATATTGTCCCGTTAACATTATCCAGTGCATTGCAATGATGAGGATAAAAACAACCGCAAAGAGAGAAAGAATTTCAACCACTGCGCCTCCGTATGCCATATTCGCAAAAATACCGAAGATGTGGAAAGGCAATAGCGGGATTATGATGACTGAAATAACTTTTTCAATAATCTCCTGGAATTCTTCGAAAAACGACGCCATCGTCTTGCTCCCTGTAGAAGCCATTCCGATTCCCAGCAGGAATGCCAAGATCAAGGCGCTCATAACCCCGAACAATTGAGGAATTTCCAAAGCAATGAAACTTGAAGCAAGGGCATTTTCAGGATCATCCAAATTGCTCAGCGATCCGCCTTCCATCAAATTCGGCAAAATCGACGATGCCGCGATGAAGGCTAACACCCCTGCAACTATAGTGGATAAATAAGCGATCGCTGTCGCCAGCCCCAATAATTTCCCAGAACCTTTCCCAAGCTTCGCAATCCCTGGTGCGATAAAGCCAAGAATAATTAATGGCACGATAAAGTTCAAGAACCCGCCAAAAATCCCTGTGAACGTAGCAAATACACGAACGAGCGCTTCTGGAGCAACCGAGCCGATGAGCACGCCAAGCACGATGGCCAGCACAATCCGCGGCAGTAAACCGAATTGAATTTTCATGATCTTGTCCTCCCTGTGTAAACAGATGTTTATTGTTTATTATGTGAAATTACCACAGTTTTCGAAAAGCTAATAGCTTTTTACTAAAACACGTAATATTTTTATTATTCCGAAAAAGTGATAGAAAATTTTTCCTACTTGCATTTGTTCTGGCCATCACTGCCTTTCTTGTGAAACGGACCCATTATGCGCAAAAAAAAAAAAGAGAGGAGCCTATTCTTTTTAGAATAGGCTGGCTAAAGATTTTATTGTTCGACTGGCACGATTGATCCGTTCCACTCTTCCAAGATGAAGTCTTGGATTTCCTGTGATGTCAGTACTTCAACCAAGGCTTGGATATCTTCGTTGTTTTCATCTCCCGCTTGTACGGCAATGATGTTAGCGTACGGCGAATCTGAACTTTCAAGAGCGATAGCATCTTCCATTGGGCTCAAGCCAGCATCGATTGCATAGTTTGAGTTAATCAATACAGCATCGCCTTCACCTGCTTCATACATTTGCACAAGCAAAGCCGCTTCATATTCTGTATCAAACTGCAAGTTCTTCTCGTTTTCTACGATATCGCTAGTTTCAGCTGTCGTCTTATCGATGCCTTCTTCCAACGTGATCAAGCCTTCCGCTTCGAGCATAGCCAGGATGCGGCCGTGGTCAGCAACTGAATTGCTCATGAGGATCGTCGCATCTTGTGGCAACTCTTCAAGTGATGAGTAGTCTTGCGAGTAGACGCCGATCGGTTCGATGTGAATGCCGCCAGCACTTACGAAATCATAGCCATGATCAGCAATTTGCGATTCCAAGTAAGGCGTGTGTTGGAAATAGTTCGCGTCCAAGTCGCCTGATTCCAAGTCTTGGTTTGGTAAGATGTAGTCTTGGTATGTCTCAATTTCCAACTCAATGCCCTGTTCTTCCAAAATCGGTTTTGCCTGTTCGAGAATTTCAGCGTGAGGGACGTTAGAAGCGCCGACCGTCAGTGTGCTTGTTTCTCCTTCTGATGCGCCGCTGCCGCTTTCTTCTTCTGCGCCACAAGCGGATAATGCCAATACTGCTGCAAATGAACCGAATACTAGTTTTTTCATTACAAATTTCCCCTTTTCTTCTATTAAATGTAGTTTTGTATATCATGGACTAAAAAGACCCGTTTTATTCAGTGATTCTGAAATAATGCGAAATTTAACGTTTGTCCGCTTTTCCAGTCAAGAAATCTCCGATGAACTGAACGACAAAAACGATAATGAGGATAGCGATGGTCGCCATTAGTGTCACATCTTCGCGGCTTCTTTGGAAACCATCGAGGAATGCCAATGTCCCAAGACCGCCAGCCCCGATGATGCCTGCCATCGCAGTATAACCGACTAAGGCAATGGCGGTAACCGTGATGCCCGAGATCAATGCCGGCTTGGATTCAGGAAGCAGGACCTTGCGGATGATGGTCCAAGTCGTAGCGCCCATCGACCGCGCTGCTTCGATAACGCCTTTATCGATTTCTTTCAATGCGATGAGTACCATGCGGGCGTAAAAAGGAGCTGCCCCGATGATCAATGCAGGAAGTGCTGCGTTCGGCCCGCGAATGCTGCCGATCAAGAATTTTGTAAACGGGATGAGCAAGATAATCAAAATAATGAATGGAATCGAACGGAAAATATTGACGAAAGCGCCTGTCAGCCAGTTGACGATTTTATTTGCCCATAATTGGTTCGGTGCTGTAAGGAATAAGACGATTCCCAGGACCAATCCAATAACAAATGTGAAAAATGTGGACATTGCCGTCATATAAATGGTTTCGAGTGTTGCTTCCCACATATCCGCCCAATCAACGTTCGGGAATAAAGTTTCAAGCATCGCCCATCACCTCCGTCTGTACATCGTGTGCACCGAGGAACGCTAAAGCTTTGCTTATTTCTTCGGCGGGTCCCTTCAGTTGAAGGATGAGCGTGCCGTATGCCCCGCGCTGAGTATGGGAGATATTGCCGTGGACGATATTGACTTCCACCGTATATTCCCGGATCAGCTGTGTCAGGATCGGCTGTTCCGCTTGGTCCCCCACGAATATCAATTTGACCAATTGTCCTTCCGGATATTGTTCACGCAAATGGCGGACGGTTTCTGCCGAATCTTCCGTCTCGGTCACTTGGGCAACAAATCGCTTGGTGATCGTTTCCTTCGGATGCTGGAAGACATGAAGCACTTCGCCCAGTTCGACGACGCGCCCGCCTTCCATCACTGCCACGCGGTGACAGATTTTCCGGATGACGTGCATTTCGTGCGTGATCAAGACAATCGTCAAGCCGAGGCGCTTATTGATGTCGACCAATAATTCCAATATCGCATCAGTTGTTTGCGGATCAAGTGCCGATGTCGCTTCGTCGCACAGAAGCACTTCCGGGTCATTGGCCAGCGCACGGGCGATGCCGACACGCTGCTTCTGTCCACCGGAAAGCTGGGCAGGATATGCGCTTTCACGACCTTCCAGGCCAACCAGTTCGATTAACTCTGCTGAACGCTTGCGCCGCTCCTCTTTCCCCACACCCGCGATCTCGAGCGGGAATTCAATATTCTCGCGCACAGTCCGCGACCACAGCAAATTGAAATGCTGGAAAATCATGCTGACTTTTTGGCGGGCTTTGCGAAGTTTCGGCCCTGAAATCGCTGTGATGTTTTGGCCATTGATCTCAACGGAACCTTCGCTCGGTTTTTCCAGGCCATTCAGCAGGCGGATCAACGTACTTTTCCCCGCTCCGCTATAACCGATAATGCCAAAAATCTCGCCGGCCGGCACAGTTAAGTCGACATGGTCGACAGCCGTCAAACGCGCTTTGCCAGTATCGAAAACTTTAGTCAATCCTTTTAACTCAATCATGGTTGGGCACTCTCCTAAATCTTTTGCTAATAAAAAAGCCTTCCTGCTCAGATAAGCAGAAAGGCACATGTGTAAACACAATAAACCGTTCTCTCATCTTTCAAAGTTTTCACTTTGAGTGACTTGGCACCATTTCATTTTCATGACGGTTGCCGGGCTTCATCGGGCACTTCCCTCCACCTCTCTGTATAAGAGCTACGCTATTAAGTTAATTTCAGAAATTAAATTTATCATGGCTGGCTGTATTCGTCAACCGTTTTCAATTTCTCATATAGATACGGCACCGACTGGAAAGCGTAGACCTTGTCTGTCACTTGGCCATTCTGTGAAATCAGCAGGCACGGCACGCTTTCCACTTCATAAAGCTCCGCCACTTCCTGTACATAATTCAAATTAGCTTTGCCCATTGGAAGGTCTGGCAATAATTCCGCCACCACGCCGAGCATCTTGCTTGCGACTTGGCACGTACCGCACATCGGCGTATACAGATAATAAGCTGAAACAGGCTGTGTGTTTTTTTCCTTCAGCCATTCTTTATGTGTCCATTCATTCATGCTAGTCATTCCCTGCTACTGGATTTAAGACCCGTACATCTGCTGCGATGAGCACATCGATCAGCTTCCGCAGCGGCGTCGTCGCCACCTCTTTATAGCTTCGGTCGATATGGAAATGGCGGGCTTCCGGAAATTCGCGCTTGATGAGCTTGCGCAGTTTATCGCCGGAAGCATCCGCATCGACGAGGATGATGATGTCCTGCCCTTCAAAAGGCAACAGCATTTCTTCGAGTCTTGTAGCACTTACTGTACCATTTGTGCAAAGAATCGTCACGGGTTCTGCAATCAATGGCGCTATCCGGGTTTTGTCGCTGATCCCTTCAACCACTATCACTTTCTCCATAAGTAATCCCCCCAGAAAACCATATATGAAAAAAAGCGCCATAAAGAGGCGCTTTCAGAACTTACTCGTTTGTCATTTCTTTATATTCGTCAGCTGACATCAATGCATTGACCTCATCTTCGGAAGGGGCTTCCACAACGACCATCCACGCTTTTTCATAAGGGGATTCGTTGACGAATTCCGGGCTGTCTTCAAGCTCAGAATTGACTTCGACGATTTTGCCGCTGATCGGCGCATACAATTCCGATACCGTTTTGACGGACTCGACGCTGCCGAATGGCTCGTCTTTTTTCAGCTCGTCGCCGACTTGCGGAAGCTCGACAAATACGATGTCTCCAAGTTCATCTTGCGCGAAATGAGTGATGCCGATACGTGCTTTGCCGTCTTCGACTTTGACCCATTCGTGTTCTTTTGAATAGCGAAGCTCTTGTGGTGTGCTCATCCAAACCCCTCCAAATATGTAATTGACTCAATTTTAGTTTGCCACAACCAGGGATGAAAAACAAGATGACAAACTTGTCAGCTCCATGTATTTGCGTATGCATCTTCCTTGAAACCGAGTGTCGCCTGAGAGCCGTCCCATGCGAGCGGGCGTTTGATGAGCATGCCGTCTGATGCCAGCAATTTGTATTGTTCATCTGTTGACATTTCCGGCAGCTTTTCCTTCAGTTCAAGTTCACGGTATTTCTTGCCGCTCGTATTGAAAAACTTCTTCAGCTCGATGCCGCTTGCTTCGTGGATTTCTTTCAATTGCGCTGCGGATGGCGGGTTTTGCGAGATATCGATATAGTCGAACTCCGCGCCATTCGCTTCAAGCCATTTCTTGCCTTTTTGGCAAGTCGAGCATTTCGGGTAAGCGTAATACTGGATCATCAAATCTCCTCCTGTCTTATAAATCAAGCATATCAAAATGCCACAGGGCAGTCGACTCGCGAGAGGTTGGTATTTATCCGAATAAATAACGGAAAGAAGTCGTATTTTCCGAAGCTTACCGCTCGCTTTCCGTGGGCTCGCGTCCAAGCCT
>NZ_JAPEHT010000093.1 GCF_028823615.1 Planococcus sp. A6 | reverse complement strand
ACGCTTTTCCATAAAGGAAACGAAAGCAAGGCGAGGATGACCATCGCCCCGCCGACGAGAATAAGTGGTTTAAAACCGAACTTTCTCAGCTGTGGCTCCATGAACGGAGCGACAGCGATAATGCCTATGTATAAGCCTGTTGCACTGAGGCCGTTCAGTGCAGACGATACGCCGTCCTGTTCAAAAATGACGGCAATGAGCGGTAATAGCATGCCTTGTGAAAACCCTGATATCGACACAATGGCGACCAAAATCCAAAAGCGGGCACGTTCGCTTGATAAGAAATGTTTCATAATGCCTCCCCGAACGAGCACGTTCTTTTCTATTTTTTGAAGTTTCCGCTACAATTTTAACATAAGGAGGAGATACAAGATGAAATTTTCCATGAATGAACACGGATTTACCGGGCATTTGCCTTTTGGCGAGCTCCACGTCTCGACTAATGAAGAATACGGATTCCGCCCTTATCAGCTGCTGGTTTCTTCACTGGCCATCTGCAGCGCAGGGATCATCCGCAAAGTATTGGACAAGCAACGGATGCCAGCAGAAGACATCGAAGTGGAAGTGAAGGAAATCGTCCGCGTCGCCGAAGAAGCGGACCGCGTTTCAAAAGTCCATCTGCATTTCCGCATCAAAGGCGATATCAATGAGGCGAAAATGCCGCGCGTTATGGAATTGACGCGTAAAAACTGCTCGATGGTCCGTTCTGTTGAAGAGACCATCGACATTGTGGAGACATACGAATTGATTTAAACACATAAAAGGCTCAGTCCGTTTCTGCATGGCAGATTGCGGGCTGAGCCTTTATGTTTTATGTTTACAGTTCGTTTCCATAATCGCACTGTCGGTGAAGCCACCTAAATGCTCGAATCGCCTCCTCTTTCCTATCGCGTTCTTTATGGTTCGGTGATCCGTCTTGTCCTCCCCTCGTAAAGGATTGATGCAACTATATCACATTAATAGAATAGTGTAAATATTCAATTAACAAAATTACGTTATTTCCGCATTTTTTCTGTACTATTGATATTCCTTTAGTTATCAGCTACTATATACAATGGAAATGAGGTGGAATCAATGGGAAAATCCATTACTGATAAGGAACAGCAAGTAACTTATATGAAACAAAGGCTCAGCATGTTCCTCGATGTGTTAGATGCCATCGAACCGGAAAGCGCGGAGCTTGAAGATATTGACCGGCTGATTGCCATGGTCGACGATTTGGACAATAAAATGCAACAATTCAAAAACCGGCCATCTACTGAAAACGAATAATCCCCAAGCCCTGAAGCTTTCAATGAAAGCTTCAGGGTGTCTTTTTATTTCATTCGTAAAAGGATTAGCCGAAATGACATATATTAAGCAAAATCTCGCTTCTATCCGGAGATCCGTATGGTAAACTGACAGTAATTACCGATATCTGACTATTTGATGGAGGAGTGGCTATGTGGAATAAAGTTCGGCCTCATATCGAATTGATCGCCGCGGTGTTATCAGGCTTCCTGATCATCATCGCCTATATCCTGGAATTACAGGATATCGCTCTTCCTTCCGTCGCCATCTATTTGCTGGCATTCGTAATCGGCGGCTACGCCAAGGCGAAATACGGCATTAAGAAAACCATCGAAGACAAAGAATTGAATGTCGAATTCCTGATGATTCTGGCAGCTGTCGGTGCATCCATCATCGGCTACTGGACTGAAGGCGCGATCCTGATCTTCATCTTTGCGTTAAGCGGTGCACTTGAAACCTATACGATGAACAAAAGCCGCAAAGAACTGTCTGCCCTCATGGAAATGCAGCCGGATGAAGCCTGGCTTTTGAAAGAATCCGGCGAGACGGTGCGCGTTCCGGTCGGTGAATTGAACACCGGAGACCTGGTCGCCGTCCGGCCCGGTGAGCGAATTCCTGTCGACGGTGAAGTCCATTCCGGACAAACCGCTGTCGACGAATCCGCCATCAGCGGTGAAGCGATTCCGGTGTCCAAATACCAACACGATAATTTATTTGCGGGCACCGTCAATTTGTCCGGTTCGATCACGATGGTGATGACCAAGCCGAGTTCTGAAACGATGTTCCAAAAAATCATCGAGCTCGTGCAATCCGCTGAAAGCGAGAAATCTCCCTCCCAACAATTTATCGAACGCTTTGAAGGCCGTTATGTCAAAATTGTCTTGATTGTCTTCGTGCTCATGCTGTTCCTCCCCCATTTCTTGGTGGGCTGGAGCTGGAATGAAACCTTCTACCGGGCCATGGTACTGCTTGTAGTGGCATCGCCTTGCGCATTGGTCGCTTCCATCATGCCCGCTACGCTTGCCGCCATTTCCAACGGCGCCAAGAGCGGCGTCATTTTTAAAGGCGGAGCGCACCTAGAGAATTTAAGCGTCATTAAAGCCATCGCATTCGATAAGACCGGCACATTGACACGCGGCAAACCCGAAGTGACTGATTTTATCATCCGCCAAGATGCAAATCGCGAACAGGTGATGGCGCTGGTCGCAGGAATCGAATCCCAATCCAATCATCCCCTCGCAAAAGCAATGACGGATTATGTCATCCAACAAGGATTCGAACCGATGCGCAATCTGCAAGTCGTGGATGTGCCCGGTAATGGGTTGAAAACACAGTTCAACGGCGCTGAAATCCTAATCGGTAAGCCCGGCTTTGTCGGCGAGCAAGAAGCTTATGCTTTTGAAGGCGGAATTCTTGAAAATCTGGCAAATCAAGGGAAAACCGTCACTTTCGTGAGGGATGGGCACGGGATTCTCGCTGCCATGGCGCTCAAAGATACGGTCCGCGACATTACCAAATCCACCATCGCCGAACTTCAGGACCGTGGCATTTATTGCATCATGCTGACTGGCGATAACCGTAAAACCGCAAAAGCCATTGCGGAAGAAACCGGTGTCGATGAGTACATCGGTGAATGCCTGCCTGGCGATAAAGTGCAGCACTTGAAAAAACTATTGGCTAAGTACAAATATGTGGCGATGACAGGAGACGGCATTAACGCCACGACTGGTATCGCAATGGGTGAAGGAACCGATATCGCCCTAGAAACCGCAGACGTTATTTTGATGAAAAACGATTTATCCCGTATTTCCTATTCGATCCGGCTGGCTCGAAAAATGCAGCGCATCGTCAAACAGAATATCTTTTTCTCTGTCGCTGTCATCCTGGTGCTCATCTTGTCGAATTTTTTTCAGGCGATTTCTTTGCCGCTTGGCGTCATCGGACATGAAGGCAGCACCATCTTGGTCATCTTGAACGGATTGCGAATGCTCAACCGCAACGTCTGAAATTCCACAAAAAAAGACGGCTCTCCCTCATTTACTGGGGATTGCCGTCTTCTTTTTATGCAGCCGTTTTCTGGATTGCCGCCTTCCTTGCATGACGGCATTGATTTGCCCGCCGATGATCAATAGCATCGCGGAAAGGTAAAGCCACAGCAACAGCAGGATAATCCCGCCGATACTTCCGTAAGTGGCTGAGAAATTGCCGAAATTATTAATGTAGATGGAGAACAAAAATGACAGTAATAGCCAGCCGAGCGATGCAAAAGCCGCTCCCGGCAGCACTGTCCAGAAACTGATCCGGACATTCGGCGCAAGCCAATAAATCACGGCGCATACAATAAATGTAATCAAGGCTGGAATGGTGAAACGAATCATCCCCCATAATTCCAGGAACCCTTCTTCAAGACCTAAAAATGCAAAAAAGAACAGGCCGATCTGGCGTCCGAATATGGGCAACGCTAATGCTACTACCAACATGATAATCAAAAGAATGGTCATCAGAATCGACATGCCTCTCGCTATCAATAAAGGCCTGCTCTCGCTCACTCTGTAGGTAGTATTCAAGGATTTAATCAATGCATCCATCCCGAGACTCGCCGACCAGATTGTCGCCAGCACACCGAAAGATAACAAGCCGCTGTTTTGATTCGTCAAGATTTCATTCAAGGTCTGCTCAATCAGCACATACACTTCCGATGGAATGACATCTTGCATAAACAGGAAGACTTCTTCCCTCGGCAGATTCAAATACGGAAGCAAAGTGACAAGAAAAATCAGCAACGGGAATATCGATAATAGGAAAAAAAACGCCAATTGCGCTCCGAGTCCCTGCACATCGACGTCTTTGATCCGTTTCCCTAATTCTTTTATAAATCCACGGCCGGTCAGCACGTCATATCTTGGTTTCCGTACTTGGGACTGGCCGTCTTTTTTATGTGTTGCCATGAATCTGGCCTTTAGTTGCGGTTCTGGTTCTGCGAGTTGGTGTTACTTGACGAAGAGTCGCTTGAAGAAGCATCATCCGTCAGTGAAGAACTCGGTGACGGGTTGTCTTCTTTGACTGCTGATACAACATCCTCTTTCGATTCGACAACCGCATCCTTCGTTTCCATGACAGCGCCTCTCGCTTCCTGTGCCACTTCTTTCACTTCCGGTACCAACTTCTTGACTTGCTCTACCTTGCCACCTACATAAGCAGCGTCTTCGGAAATACGGGAATAAAGATTCTGTGCACGTTCTGCCTGTTCTTTAAAGGCGGATTTCAGCTCATCTTTATTATTTGCATAATATTTTGCGTTTTCACTTGCTTTTCTCGATTTATTCATCACATCTTCGCGCGTATTGCGGTCCAAAAGTGAAACTAGTGCACCTACAGCCGCTCCTACTACTATTCCGGTCATTAATTTGTTTTCGCTCATTCCAAATTCCTCCTAGTATAAAATATAGTTTCCATCATACTTCGAATTTTTCCCTGTTCCTCCATAATCTAAACACTTCGTAAATTATTTTTTAAAAATAACTTGACTATGATATGAAACTTTCGGAATATTAACTCTACAGGAGGAATTTTTTCTAAAGAACAAAGTATAAAAAAGGAGGAGAAAAAATGGAGGCATTAACAGAATTTCTAGGCACGATTAGCGGTTATGTATGGGGACCGCCGCTTTTGATTCTCCTGGTGGGTACAGGGATCTTCCTGACTGTGCGCTTGGGGCTTTTGCAATTACGCCTCTTGCCATATGCACTGAAGCTGACATTCAGCAAAAACCCTGATAAAGATGCACAGGGCGATATTTCCCATTTCCAGGCATTATCTACGGCGATGGCCGCTACAGTCGGGACAGGGAATATTGTGGGCGTTGCGACCGCCGTCATTCTCGGAGGCCCGGGAGCCGTTTTCTGGATGTGGTTTTCTGCATTCTTCGGGATGGCGACAAAATACGGTGAAGCCGTCCTCGCCGTCAAATACCGCATTGTGGATGCACGAGGGCAAATGGCCGGCGGGCCGATGTATTATCTTGAACATGGCTTGAAACAGAAATGGCTGGCTGTACTGTTTGCCATTTTCGGCGCAATCGCAGCGTTCGGCATCGGAAACGGTACACAATCCAACTCCGTCGCATCCGTGGTGCGTGATACGTTTTCGGTGCCAACATGGATCACCGGCATCATCTTGACAATTTTCGCTGCTGTCGTCATCATCGGCGGAATCAAGACAATCGGTAAAGTTACAGCATTCTTCGTTCCATTTATGGCCTTATTCTATATCATTGCAGGAATCATCATCATGATTCTGAATATGGATCTTATCCCTGCAGCGCTCGGTACGATTTTCAGTGCCGCCTTTACTGGTGAAGCTGCAGTCGGCGGCGCTAGCGTCTTCTCCAACGAAGCGGGCCTTGGATCTGCTCCGATCGCGGCGGCAGCTGCAAAAACCGATATGCCTGGTCGCCAGGCTTTGGTATCGATGACGCAAGTATTGTTCGATACCTTGATCATCTGTTCGATTACAGGCATCACAATCGTCATGTCCGGTTTGTATCTAGATGATAGCCTGGAGGGTGCTGCGCTTACAACCGCCGCATTCGAGCAGTTCCTTGGCGGTGCTGGCCCGATCATCGTAGCAATTGGCTTGATTTTCTTCGCTTCTTCGACGATCATCGGCTGGTCGTACTACGGCGAGAAATGTTTCCAGTATTTGTTCAAGAATCCAAGCTTGTTGATTGTCTACCGCATCGCTTTCGTCGCGATGGTCTTTGTGGGGGCGACGGTCTCGCTTGACGTCGTCTGGACATTCTCGGATGTCATGAACGGCTTAATGGCTTTCCCGAACTTGATCGGCCTTCTCGGACTTTCTGGTGTCATCGTTTACGAGACGAAGAAAATCACGGCGAAGATCAAGGAAGAGAAAGAACAAGCACGTTCTGGCAATTGACATTCCATTTGAATAATGAAATGATAAAGCATACCCACCCGAAAGGCAGGAATGGATCATGGATTTATCCAAACAATCACCTGAGAACGTCGATTTTATGATTGAAGAAATAAAAACGAAGCTGCGCATGGTCAATGTGGATGCAATGAAAGCTGAGCATTTCAACACGTCCGAGTACGAAGACTTGCGTGAAATTTACGAGATGGTCAAAGGCCGCGATAATTTCAGCCCGAACGAAATGCAGGCCATTGCCTCTGAACTCGGCTCATTGCGTAAATAAGGAAAGCCCTGAAGCAAAATGCTTCAGGGCTTTTTTGTGCTTTGCTTTAGCAGCCAGATTCTCGGGTCATAAGCCGACTGTCCTGTGCGGCAAAAAGCGCCGCTTCGGAAACTCGCCTTATACCTGTCGAGGGGCCACAGGATGTGGGTCAGCTAACCGTTGCGACAGGACGTCGCGTCCTTAGGTTAGCTTCCTAAAAACGGGCACTTTCGCTTTTCTTTGTCTAGCTTCAGCAACCAGATTCTCGGGTTATAAGCCGACTGTCCTGTGCGGCAAAGAGCGCCGCTTCGGAAACTCGCCTTATGCCTGTCGAAGCTTAACGGGCGCTCTCGCTTTTCTTTTCATATTGCACGATGTACCAGCCGCCTTCTTTGATGACGGTGCGGAGGCTTAGGAATTCCAGGTTTGATTCTTCTCCCCATTCGATGAGCTCTTCCCTTTTCGGCAGCCTGTAGAGATTGTCGAATGATGAGAAGAAGCTATTGAAGACATTGGCGAATGGCGGGCTGTCTGGGCCACCGGCGATCGGGGTGACGACCGAGAAAATGCCTCCCGGTGCAATCCAGCTGCTGATTTCCTTGAACAAGGCCTGGCGCTTCTCGAGCGGGATGTAATGTAGCACGTTATTGAGCATCACCATATCCTGTGGGGATTCTGGTTTGTAATTCCATAAATCCGCCTGCTCGATGGAGACGTTGTTTTGGTTTGCTGTCAGTTCTTTCGCCTTCTCGACGACTTCTTCGCTGATTTCGATTCCCGTGAATTGCGTCGTTGGGAATCGCTGGCCCAATTTCTTTATGTAGCCACCTTCTCCGCAGCCGATATCAAGCACACGGCGGCAGTCTTTTTCCTTCAATCTCTTGGCCATTTTCGGATACGCCAATACTTCAAGCAAGCGGCTTGTTTCTGCGACAGTCGATGCGTGCTCATCCTCATCAAAGTGAAGACGGCTTTGGTTGCGCATCATTTTTGGGTACTCCAAAAGCGTCGGGATATGCAGTTCCATCATTTCCTTCAGCAATACACCCGATGAATTATTGCCTTTGGATTTCGGCAATTTCCAGCGGCTCTTTATTTGGTAGCGGTTGCGTCCACTTTCCTTTAAATAGCCAATCGAGACGCCGATTGCTACCCATTGCGCAAGTAGCTGCTCATCGAGTTCTAAAGCATCGGCTACATCAAATTGTGTAACTGGTCGTTCGAATGCCTTAAATAGGTCCAGTTCATAGCCGACATAAGCGTGCCAGCTGTACAGGAAGGGCTCATTGCGTTTCATATACGTTCTTGCTTTTACCATTTTCATTATATCGATCATATAAGTCCCTCCACTTTCCACGGGTAGTCATCTTCCGGTTTGTAGTATTTCAGTTCTTTCGTGTTTTCTGCCAATTCCTTCGCGCGTACCGGCATGAACCCGCCTTGGATAAAGCGGTCCCGGACATTCTCTTTCCATAAGCCAAGCCCCGAGACATTCAACATTTGCTTGAAATGAAGAATCGGATCTTCTTCCATGCGCTCGAAAGTGCGTTGGCGCAAATAGCTAACCGGACGATACGGGAATGAATAGGCGAGCGCCGCCAGATGGCTTAACTGGATGACATGGTCCGCCCGGCGGTAGCGCACTTTTTCGTACCATTTAAGATTTTCCGGGTCGGTTTTTTCATCGGATAAAATGTCAGCCGCAAGCTCACCCAAAACGTCAGCGTCCTGTATCGCCATGTTCATGCCTTCTCCCGCCATCGGATGGACAGCATGTGCTGCATCCCCGATGATCGCTTTATTGCCCTTTACATAGGATTCAGCATGATACATAACCGGAATCATCAACTGGATTTTTTTCCAGTCGGTCAAGCGCTGGACATAGCCGTCCACGACCGGTGCCAAATCGGTGTAAAGTTTATGAAAATGGCTGATCGGCTTTTCTTTCAAGGTTTTGTAATCCCCTGGCGGAATCAAATAGACGCTGCGGCGGTTGTAGGTCGAGATGATCTTGCCGTCCGTGAAGTTCTCCGCCCGCGGAAACGTCACCGTCAGGAAATGGTGGTTGTACGTCGTCTGCTTCACTTCGATGTCCATCGCTTTTCTGGTCACCGATGACCGGCCTTCCGCCCCGAAGAAAAACTTGGCTTCCACTTCGAACTTTTCGGTTCCTTTTTGAAGAATGGCGGTGTTTTCGGTATATCCTTTGCAAGCAGTGCCTTTCAAGTAATGGAAGTTGTCGTATTCGCAAGCCGCTTTCCGAATGATGGTCTTTAGCTCTTCGTGATGGATCATATAAGCGGCGTTGTATTTTCCGGGCAACACACTGTAATCCATGAACGATTGATCTTTCACTTTCAAGGTGCTGGACAGTTCCAGCATATCGAGCACTTTGATTTCATTGGACCGATCGCAAATCGCATCGTATACATCAAGGCCGTCGAATACTTGCATGCTCTTCGGCTGCAGCAACTCTCCCTTATAGGTCGGCGAGCGGACGGCCATGCGCTCGGCCAGAACGACATCAAAGCCGCGCCTCGCCAATTTCAATGCGAGCGTCAGCCCGCCTATTCCCCCTCCGCCGATGAACACATCCGTTTTCATGAGCTTCAACTCCTTGACTTTCCTTACCCTGAAAACGAGTCCGTGAAAACAGAACTGCCGGCAAACACTAAAAAAAGACCCTCGAAGGGTCTTTTTTTCACAATTTGTTCTTAAAGTGCTCCGTATGAAGCGGCCAGTTCCGCACCGACTTTGGCATTGTGCTTGACGAGTTCGATATTGGCGACCAAGCTCTTGCCTTCCGTCAACTCTTTCACTTTGCCGAGAAGAAACGGCGTGACATCTTTGCCGTTGATGCCGTTTGCTTTCGCTTCCGTCATCGCCTGTTCGATGATGCCATCGATGAAGTCTTTATCGAGTGCATGTTCTTGTGGGATCGGGTTGGCAATGACCGCCCCGCCTTTCAAGCCGAGCGACCATTGCGCTTTCAGGATAGCCGCAAGTTCTTCAGTCGTTTGCGAACCGTAGCTCAACGGGAAGCCGCTGTGGCGTGTGTAGAATGCCGGCATCTCGTCTGTCTGGTAGCCGATGACCGGCACGCCTTTGGTCTCGAGGTATTCAAGTGTCAGTCCGATATCGAGAATCGACTTCGCGCCTGCACAGACGACCGCAACCCCTGTATTCGACAACTCTTCCAAGTCAGCCGAAATATCCATTGTCGCTTCTGCCCCGCGGTGAACTCCGCCGATGCCGCCGGTCGCGAAGACGCGGATGCCGGCGAGTTCTGCACAGATCATCGTCGCGGCAACCGTCGTCGCGCCGATTTTCTTCGTGGCAAGCAATTGGCCGATGTCGCGTCGGGATACTTTCGCAACGTCCGGTGAATTGCCCAGAAGTTCAAGTTCTTCATCCGACAAGCCGATTTTGATTTGTCCGTCCATCAATGCGATCGTTGCCGGAACGGCTCCGTTGTCGCGGACGATCTGCTCGACTTCACGCGCCGTTTCCACGTTTTGTGGATACGGCATGCCGTGAGAGATGATTGTCGACTCCAAAGCGACGAGTGGTTTTTTCTGTTCGATGGCTTCCTGTACTTCTGTTGAATAGCTGATCATGTTTGTCATTTCAATTCCTCCAGTTCTTTGGTTAACACTGTTTCCGTTAATTCAGGGCGCACTGTCTGGCTGCTTGCGAGTGTCTTGGATGCATTGAGCATGCCCATCTGTACCGCTTGATGAAAATCATAGCCGGATAGGTGGGCGTGAAGAAGGCCGCCAGAGAAGGCATCTCCAGCTCCCGTGACGTCTTCTACTTGCTGCGTTTTGATTGCCGGGAAATGCATCACGCCATTTTCGTCACCCGCCATGGCGCCGTCTTTTCCGCCAGTCACGACGGCTGTTTTTGCGCCTTGCTCAAGAAGCATTTCAACCGAGCGCTTCCAATCCGCTTGATCCTGGATGGAAATGCCGAGCCTGAGGGCTGCTTCGTCGCGGTTCAAAATCAGAAAGGCGACCCCGCTCAAGTCTTCTCCTAACCGATCCATTTTAGGGGCTGATACGGGAATGACAGCCAGCGGCACATTCGAAGTCGATGCGAGAGCCTGTAGATACATTACGGTTTCTTTCGGGCAGTTCAAGTCGACTGCCAATAGTTTCGCGCGCATTAACTTGCTGCGGTGATGCTCCAGGTAGCTAGGTGTCAATTCCGTGTAGATGTCCATGTCAGCCAGTGCCAAAGTCATTTCGCCGTCGGGTTCCAGCACAGCGGTATAGCTGCCGGTTGCGCCTTGTGAAAGTGTCTTGGTCATGGCAGTGTCCATATAAGGCGAAGACACTTCTTCGATGAACCGCCATTCCGGATCGTCTCCGGCAACCGATACCAATTGGACTTCGTGGCCAAGGCGGCCCAGGTTTTCAGCGATATTACGCGCGACGCCCCCGACGCTCCTCGTCACCGTTGCCGGATTCGAGGTGCCGTGGACAGACGGTGCTTTTAAATGGAATTTCCGGTCCACATTCGCCCCGCCGATGCAAAGGATCGCATTTTCTTCGGGCAGCACATATGCACGGCCGAGAATCCTGCCTTGCTTGATGAGCCCGGAAATCAGATTGGCTAAAGATGGCCGTGAAATCCCGAGCGCATCTGCCATTTCCTGTTGGGACAAATACGGATCGCGCTCGATCAGCTCCAGGATTTTCTGTTCGTTGCGATTCATTGGCTCCCTCCCTTTCAAACTTTTGTTTACATTTTAAACTTTTATAATAAATAATGCAAATCGTTTTTCTTTCATGCCGCCACTATTGCGCTACGTGTTTGAATATTGCTACTATAGAAAGGATGAGAGGAGTGTTTTTGGAAATGACTACATTTGATGAAAAGTTATCCCGCTATGCTGAGTTGGCGGTAAAGGTAGGCGTCAATATCCAGCCTGACCAAAAATTGTATATTGCAGCTTCCATAGATGCAGCACCGTTTGTCCGCTTGATTGTCAAGAAAGCTTATGAAGAAGGTGCGAGACAAGTATTCGTGGATTGGAGCGACGATGTGATTTCCCGCACGCGCTTTGAGAAAGCACCGGAAGATTCTTTTGCCGAATTCCCGGAATGGAAAGTCCAGGAGCGCGAGCAATTGGCCGAACAAGGCGCTGCGTTCATCAGCGTCGTTTCGCAAAGCCCGGACCTGCTGAAAGGCATCGATTCCAAACGCATTTCTGCGTCCCAGAAAGCGACCGGCCAAGCGCTAAATAAATACCGCCAATACGTCCAATCCGATAAAATCAGCTGGTGCGTCCTAGCAGCACCGTCTGCACAATGGGCGAACAAAGTGTTCCCGGACCTCCCGGAAAACGAGCAAGTGGAAGCGCTCTGGGAAGCGATTTTCAAGGCTGTCCGTGCAGATACCAAAGACCCGATCGAAGCTTGGCTCGAGCATGACCGCACGCTCCACACCAAAGCCGATTATTTGAACGACAAGAAATACGCCAAGCTTCATTACCAGGCACCTGGCACCGACCTCGAAGTCGCGCTGCCAAAAGGCCATCTGTGGGCAGGCGCTGGTTCCGTCAACGAAAAAGGCCATACTTTCATGGCCAATATGCCGACAGAAGAAGTGTTTACAGTGCCGCATAAAGACGATGTCAACGGCTTCGTCTCCAGCACCAAGCCACTCAGCTACGGCGGCAATATCATCGACGGCTTTAAAATCACGTTCGAAGGCGGGCGCATCACCGATGTCACGGCCGAACAAGGCGAAGAAGTGCTCAAGGAATTGGTCGCCACGGACGAAGGCTCCCACCGCCTCGGCGAAGTGGCATTAGTGCCCCACCAATCGCCAATTTCGGATTCCGGCATCTTGTTCTTCAATACTTTATTCGATGAAAATGCGTCCAACCACTTCGCGATCGGCAGCGCCTATGCGTTTTGCCTAGAAGGCGGCAAGACGATGTCAGCGGATGAATTGAAAGAACACGGCTTGAACCAAAGCATCACCCACGTCGATTTCATGGTCGGCTCTGCCGATATGGACATCGATGGCATTTTGGAAGACGGCACGCGCGAACCGATCTTCCGAGGCGGCAACTGGGCATTTTAAAGGTCGATAATTCGACACTTAATTTTCCATGCGTTTTCATGTATACTGAATAGGATTATTACAGTTTAGAGAGGGGTTATCACTATGCTATACGGTATTACTGCTGTCCTCGGATTCATGGCTGTGATCTTCATGTTCTTCTTCACACTGCTTCATTTCCTTGGCAAAGAGCTTCATAGCCATGATGCAGAGCATATCGATCCGCTTCCGAAAGAGCGTCATTAAGTAAAAAAGCTCTGCCTCGCACACGCGGGGCA
>NZ_JAPEHT010000092.1 GCF_028823615.1 Planococcus sp. A6 | reverse complement strand
CCGCCTGGAACGATTTATTCACACTTACTCATTCTCTAGTTCAAATTATATTTATCAATTTCCGATATGTTCATCGCGGTATTGAAGATGCTGTTCGTAGCTGGTCGAGAAGTAGTTATTGCCTTCTGAGTCAGCCAGGAAGTACAGATATTCCGTTTGGTTCGGGTCGAGCACCGCTTCGATGGAAGATGCGCCGGCAGCGGCGATCGGCCCTGGCGGCAAGCCTTTATTCGTATAGGTGCTGTAAGGATCTTCGAACTCGTAATCTGAGTTGAACAAGCGATCCTTATGCTCGCCCATCGCATAAATAACGGTCGGGTCTGTCTGAAGCGGCATATCTTGGTCTATGCGATTGTAGAACACGCTCGCGATGGTTTGGCGATCTGACTTCGCTGTCGCCTCCTCTTCCAGGAGTGAAGCAAAGGTCAATAGCCAATGAGGCGATTTTTCCTGTTCCTGCAAGACGCTTTGATATGGTTCGATATTCGCTTTTGTGGCATCGAGCATTTGCTCAATCAATACAGTAAGCGAAGGACTTTCCTCATAGATCGGGTAAGTCGCAGGGAACAGATAGCCTTCAAGCGCATATCTGACATTCTCGCCTTTGATTTCCTCTGTCAATAAATCAGGGTATTTGACCATCAATTCATCGATATAGGCTTCATCCTGCACTTGTTCCATAAATTGCTCTGCTGTGTAATCCGTTTTTTCCGCAATCACACGCTCGGCAATCTCTTCCAAGGTCAAACCTTCAGGCACATTGATCGTATACAAAGGTTCATGGTAAACTTTCCCAGTTTTCAAACTTTCCGTAATTTCGTCCAATGTCATCGATTGGGTCAAGCCATAATTGCCTGCTTGGAATTCCGATTCATTTTTGAACTTGACGTAATACTTGTAAATTCTGGCATCTTTTATGACGCCATTCTCTTCAAGCAATGCGGCAATGCTGTCCAGGTTGGAACCGATCGGCACTTCGACATCGATGACTTCCTCTGAATCCGGATCGACAGGCTCGAGCGCGTCCGTGACATAGCTATAAGCTTGCCAACCGGCCACTGCGACGACTACAAGAAGGACGAGCGCTACGATCAGCACGATACGCCGAACGACTCTCACTTCTTTTTTCTTTTCCTTCATCCTGTCGAACATCACATCTTTCTTTGACTGCTTTTCCACGGGTGTTCCCCCTCAGCTATTCATCTCTCCAAAACAGAAGGCGATTCAAACGAAAGGGACGGAATCAAGGTTCAATTCCGTCCCCCTTATGGTTATTGCTCTTCGTTTTCTTCTTCTTGCTCAAGGAAAGTATTGAGCATTTCTTCGATCATGTCCCATTCCTCTTCCGTTTCGACCGGGCGAAGTTCGCCGCCAGAAACGTTCTCTTCAGAGTCCAGGTTTTCAGTGAATGAAGATGCGTGGATCTCGATCTCGCCTTCTTCGTCTTCATCTGCGCCTACTGGGAAATACAAGACGTATGATTTTCCGAAATCTTCCGATTCAAATGTGAACAGCACTTCGAATAATTGCTCGTTGCCGTGCTCGTCCACTACTGTAATATGCTCTTGACCATGTTCCATTTGTGTCACCTCATCATTTTTTTGAATCAAGATAGCCTTGCAAAATCATTACTGCGGCCATCTTGTCGATCACTTTTTTGCGGTTTTTCCGGCTGACATCGGCAGAAATCAGCATTTTCTCTGCTGCCATCGTCGTTAGCCTTTCATCCCAAAGCACTACCGGTATATCATATCCTTCTTTTAGCAATGCTGCAAACTTTTCGGAAGCTTCCGCCCGTGGCCCGATTGAGTTGTTCATGTTCTTTGGATAGCCCACGACCGCTTCCGTTACTTTGTATTCCTTGATCAATTCACCAAGGCGCTCAAGCCCGAACTGGCCGTTCGCCTCGTCGATTTTGACGGTTTCGATGCCTTGGGCTGTCCAGCCAAGTGCATCACTGATCGCCACTCCGATCGTTTTGGAGCCGACATCCAATCCCATTGTTCGCATAATTATTCCTCGTTATTCTTTTTGATATAGAACTTCACCAGTTCTTCCAAAATTTCATCCCGCTCCAGTTTCCGGATCATGTTCCGGGCATCCTGGTGGCGAGGGATATAAGCTGGATCACCTGAAAGTAGATACCCGACGATCTGATTGATCGGGTTGTAGCCTTTTTCCTCTAGAGCAGCATGGACTTGCAGCATGACCTGCTTTACGTCCTGCTCCATCGATTCATCGGATGAATCGAATTTCATCGTGCGATCAAATGAGCTCACGACAAGCACCTCACTTTCGGAATGTGTATTGGCAATTCGTTCCTCTTGCTGAATAACATTATAACTGAAAGCGCGGATTTGTTAAACCTATTTGACTAAAGTGTAGACCGATTCGAGCGCCGTCTCCAATTGCTCGGGATTTTTCGCCCCGGCCATCGCCATGTCCGGACGCCCGCCGCCTTTGCCGCCGCATTGTTCCGCGACCGCTTTGACGATATTGCCGGCGTGGTAATCCTTGCCGGCAATGTTTTTCGATACACCTGCTGCAAGCATGACCTTGTCGCCGTCGCTCGCGCCAAGGACGATGACCGCCTGGTCGAATTTAGCTTTCAGGTCATCGACCATCTGGCGCAGCTGATTATTGTCTTTTGCTTGAACTTTTGCGGACAATACTGTCACATCTCCGACTTTTCTTGCCGACTCCAGCAATTCACCGGACTGGGCATTGGCGATTTTCTGCAACAGTGATTCGTTTTCGCGCTGCAACGCTTTGATATCGGCTTGTGTGGTTTCGACTTTTTGCACAAGGTCGCGCGGACTAGCTTTCAATAAAGAAGCTGCCTCATCCAAAGTTTTCTCGCTTTGCTTCATGTTCACATAAGCGCCTTTTCCGGTCAAAGCTTCGATGCGACGTACGCCAGCACCGATGCCGCCTTCCGAGACAATTTTAAAGACGCCGATTTCGGATGTGTTCGCCACGTGGATCCCGCCACACAATTCGAGCGAGTAATCGCTGATGGCGACAACTCGTACGACATCGCCGTATTTTTCGCCGAATAGGGCCATCGCGCCCATATCTTTTGCTTCCTGCAAGTTGTGGTAGCCAGATTCGACTTCGATGCCTTCCCAAATCTTTTCGTTGACCGCTTGCTCGATTGTCGCCAGTTCTTCTTTCGTCACTTGGCCGAAATGGGAGAAGTCGAAGCGCAGCCGGTCTGGGCCGACGTACGATCCAGCTTGGTTGACGTGCGTACCGAGGACATCTTTCAATGCCTGGTGCAAGAGGTGGGTCGCCGTATGGTTCTTGATTGTATGGCGGCGCTCGGATGCATCGACTTTCGCTTTGACAGCCGTTTTCGTCAATTCACCCGAATCAACCCGCACATTATGCAAGTTCTGGCCGTTCGGAGCTTTTTTTACATCGAGTACGGAAGCCGACACCAAATCATTCGTCAAAGTTCCTTTATCGGCGATCTGACCGCCACTCTCTGCATAAAATGGCGTTCGGTCCAACACCAGCTGTACTTCTTCGCCTTCTTGTACGCTGTCGACCAATTCCCCATCTTTGACGATAGCGACGATTTCAGCGTCCGCAACTGTATGCGTATAGCCGATAAATTCGCTTTCTCCTTTAATATTGCCGAGCACTTCGGATTGCGTCTGCATGGAATTGACGTTTTGACGTGCGTTTCTTGCACGTTCACGCTGTTCGTTCATCGCACGCTCAAATCCTGCATGGTCGACAGTCATTTTTACATCTTCTGCATATTCTTCCGTCAACTCCACCGGGAAGCCGTACGTATCATACAGACGGAACACATCTTCACCTGGGATTTCGCTATGGCCGGCCTGTTTTTGCTTTTCGGCAACCGTAGACAAGATTTCCAACCCGTCATGCAAAGTTTCCAGGAAACGTTCTTCTTCGAGTTTCATGACGCGAACGATAAAGTCTTCTTTTTCTTTAACTTCCGGGTAGAAGCTCTGCATGATTTCGCCGACTACCGGCACGAGCTGATACATGAATGGTTTTTCGATGCCCAGTTTCTTCGAATAACGGACCGCACGGCGCAACAAGCGGCGCAGCACATAGCCGCGGCCTTCGTTTGATGGTAACGCGCCGTCGCCGATAGCAAACGCGACGGTGCGCACATGGTCAGCGATGACTTTAAATGCCATGTCCTGTTCCTGGCTTTCGCCGTAGGATTTGCCGGAAATTTCTGCCGTCTTCTCGATGATCGGTACGAATAGGTCCGTATCATAATTGGTTGGCACGTCTTGCACAACTGAAGCCATGCGTTCCAAGCCCATTCCAGTATCGATATTCTGTTTCGGCAGCGGCGTGTACGTGTGGTCTGCATTATGGTTGAACTGTGAGAACACCAAGTTCCAGATTTCCAGGTAACGGTCGTTCTCGCCGCCTGGATACAATTCAGGGTCTTCAGGGTCATTGCCGTAGCTCTCGCCGCGATCATAGAAGATTTCGGAGTTCGGTCCGCTCGGGCCTTCACCGATATCCCAGAAGTTCCCTTCCAGGCGAATGATGCGTTCAGCCGGCACGCCGACTTCGTTGAGCCAGATGGCATAAGCTTCCTCGTCTTCCGGGTGGATCGTCACCGACAACTTGTCGGCATCGAATCCGATCCATCTGTCGTCTGTCAGGAATTCCCATGCCCAATGAATTGCTTCTGTTTTAAAATATTCACCGATAGAGAAGTTGCCGAGCATTTCGAAGAATGTATGATGGCGTGCCGTCTTGCCGACGTTCTCGATATCGTTCGTGCGGATCGATTTCTGCGCGTTGACGATGCGCGGATTTTCCGGGATGACGCGACCGTCAAAATATTTCTTCAAGGTTGCGACACCGCTGTTGATCCACAATAGCGACGGGTCTTCAAACGGCACAAGCGGCGCGCTTGGTTCCACGTCGTGGTCTTTTTCTTTAAAAAAGTCAAGATAGAGCTTTCTGATTTCTTCAGCTTTCAAATTCTTCATCAAAATTCCTCCTTCTGCATAATAAAAAGCCTTCATCCCCTAATAAAAAGGGACGAAGGCTCGATTCGCGGTACCACCCTGGTTACACAGGAAAAATATCCTGTGTCTCTCAAGCGCCTTAACGCGGCGGGACGGCAGTGATTAGCTGCACTCGGGAGTAGCGTTCAAAAGATGCGGCAGAAGGCCCTTTCAGCCAAGGGGAGCCTTTTTCTAAGCAGCCGGAATCTCTTTACTGTCTCCGTCTAGGTGTTGTCTATCTGTTATAAATTGAATTATAGAAAACCACGCGGGCCTTGTCAAGCACGCTCACGCTTCTAGGAAGTCGCGCGGCGTGATGCCTTCCATGCCGATCATCGGATGGATGCGGTGGGCGTTTTGCTGCGTCAGGCTTTTCGGCCCGGCAACTTCCGCTTCTGGCTCCGACTTTTCGGTTGATGCTTCTAGTGCATCCGAGGCCGCCCCTTCATCCGGAACAGCCGCTATGCCCAGCCGGTCTGCCAAGGTTGTCAGGCGGCTCGAATCATCCGTACGCTCGACCCCGTAGCGGAAGACGCCCGGATCGCCGCACAGGATGAGGAAATCCCGGCTTCTAGTGATGCCTGTATAGAGCAGGTTGCGCCGCAGCATTTTCATATAGCCGCGGACGACCGGCATGATGACCGTCGGGAATTCCGATCCTTGCGCTTTATGGATCGAACAACAATAGGCGAGCGTCAACTGGTTCAAATCACTGCGCTGGTAAGTCACTTCGATGCCATCGAACGACACGACGAGCAAGTCCTGCTTTTCCACCGTCTCTTTTGCTTTCATGATGGCGACCACTTCGCCCATATCGCCGTTGAAGACATTGCTCTCAGGTTGATTGACTAGCTGCAGCACTTTGTCATTGATGCGGTAAGTGATATCACCGAATACCAGCTCTTTGCGGGAACCGTCATCGTTCGGGTTGACCATCTGTTGGATCATCTGATTTAACGCATCGATTCCGGCCGGCCCTTTATACATCGGCGCAAGCACTTGGATGTCTTTGATCGTATGGCCTTTCGACAATGCGCTCTTGACCACTTTTTCGACGACCATCGGAATCTGGTCCGCGCCTGCGCGGATGAACGATCGGTCGGATGTCTTCGCTTCGATATTATCCGGCAGTTTCCCGGCTTTCATTTGGTGGGCCAGTTCGATAATCGACGAGCCAGAACTTTGGCGGTAGATTTCCGTCAGCTCGACCGTCGGGATGCGCCCGGATGCCAACATATCCCGCAGCACTTGCCCGGGGCCGACCGGCGGCAATTGGTCCTGGTCGCCGACAAAGATCAGCTGGGCGTCGACAGGGACCGCTTTTAGTAATTGATGGGCAAGCCACGTGTCGACCATCGACATTTCATCGATGATGATCAATTTGCCTTCGATATCTTTTTCGGTTTCCTCTTCCCGTTCCTGCCCGTTAAAGCCGAGCAAACGGTGAATCGTCATCGCCGGCAAATCAGTCGATTCACTCAAGCGTTTTGCCGCACGCCCTGTAGGAGCTGCCAAAATGATCGGGAACGGCTCTTTTTTCTTGGCATAGTCTTTCGGGTCGAGCGACAGGCCGTGCAGCTCTGCGTAAACTTCGACCAATCCCCGGACGACGGTCGTCTTGCCAGTTCCCGGGCCACCGGTGAGGATCATGACGCTCGAATTCAAGCTTTTCTCGATGGCGTCGATTTGCGTCTCGGCATAATTCACGCCGAGCCGCTCTTCCGCTTCGCCAAGCGCTTTTCGGATCTCGGATGACGGGAACCCGTCGCGCGTCTCTTGCTCGGCGATCAAGGTTTCCAACTTCGTCGCGATGCCAACTTCCGAATAATACAGCGACGGCAAATAAAGGCGGGTTTCTTCCCCCGCCACTTTGCCTTCTTCGTTCAATTCAATCGCCGCCTGGGAAATCGCTTCGACCGGAATGTCCTCGCGCTGGCTCGCTTCGAGCATTTGCTTGACGAGCGGAATCAAATTCTTCGCATCGACAAAGACATGCCCTTCTGACAACGATGCCTGGTTCAATACATGGAGGATCGCCGCTTTGATGCGGTCGGGATGGCTGCCGGTGATGCCGAGTTTCGATCCGAGCTCGTCCGCCCGGTGGAAGCCGATGCCTTCGATTTCCTCGATAAGCTGGAATGGGTTTTTCGTCAGGATATCAATTGTTTCCTCGCGGTAAGCCTGGTAGATCCTCATGCCGATTTGCGGGCCGAATCCCCAATCGTTCAATTGGATCATCACGCGTTCAAGGCCCAAATTCATCTGCAATGTCGAGCGGATCGTGTCTTTTTTCTCGTCCGACAGGCGTGGGACGCCATCAAGCGAATCGGGGTCTTCTAAGATTTTCTTGATGGCATCGCTGCCGAGTTTCTTGACGATCGTCTCGGCGGTTTTGCGCCCGATACCATTGAACAAATCGCTCGACAGGTAATGGACGACGCCTTGTTCGGTTTCAGGCACTTCTTTTTTGAAAGTTTCCGCCTGGAACTGCACGCCGTATTTCGGGTGGTTCTTGACGCTGCCGGTGAACTTGTACTGCTCTTCAAGCGACAGCTTCGGGAAATAACCGGAGACGATGATTTCCTTTTCGGTGTACGGGGTGTTGGTTTGCTGGATTTTCACTTTGATGATGGAGAAGAGGTTTTGGGGATTGTGAAAAATCGAGACGACCGGACGCCCCAACACAAATTCACTTTCTTTTTGGAATAAATCGATCTGTCCGGACATGCGGCCGTCTCCTCTCTTTCATTTGTTCAATTCAAGCGTTCGTTGATCATATCGTAGGCATAACGCGCCATTTCGTTCTTGTCATCCAATGTGTACGCACGCTGCAAATGATACATGGCATCTTCCGTGCGGTCGCTCGATACGGCATACAAAACGCCCAAGTTGTAATGAACATCTGAGTTGTCGACATCGATTTCCAGCGCATAAACAAATTGTTCTTCCGCCATGTCAAAAAACTCAAGCGATGCCAATGCGATGCCGTAGCTGAGACGCGCTTGCAGGTCATTTGGATCCAATTCGACAGCACGCTGCAAATAAGGCAAAGCGAGCTTCGGCTGGTCAATGCGTTCAAAGCATTTGCCGACCATATAATGGGCATCCGATCCTTCGATGCCATTTTGAATCGCTTTTTCATATAGCTTCAACGCTTCTTCGTAGCGTTCCGCGTTGTAATAGAGATTCGCCAATCCGTAATAAGCAGTCGCCGACGTTTCATCGAGCGTCAAGGCTTTCTGGAAAAAGCGTTCAGCGCGCTCGGTTTCGTTCATCGACGCCAATACATGCCCGAAGTTGATATAGCCGAGCGCGTCTTCCGGCTGTTGTTCGATGGCGTTCGTGAACGCCTGGATAGCATCTTCCGCCCTGCCTTCTTGCAAAGCTTTGATGCCGATTTCGTTATAATTCATCGCCGATTCCCCCATTATCCTACATAGTCCAGCTGTGAACCGTTTTTGAAGACACGGTCGATCGTGCCGCCGCCGAGGCATTCGTCACCGTCGTAAAAAACGACTGCTTGGCCTGGTGTAATCGCACGGACCGGCTCATCGAATGTAACGACCGCTTCGCCGTTTTTCATGTCGACCGTGACACCGACGTCCTGCTGGCGGTAGCGGAATTTCGCTGTGCACTGGAAACTCGCGGACGGTGCATCACCCGTGGTGAAGCTCAAGTTGACCGCAGTCAAGCTATCGGAAAACAGTGCATCGTGGTGGATGTTCTGTCCGACATACAAGACGTTTTTCGCCAGGTCTTTCCCGATGACGAACCAAGGGTCGCCTGCTCCACCGATGCCGAGGCCTTGGCGTTGGCCGATCGTGTAATACATCAAGCCATCATGAGAGCCTTTTTTGACGCCTTCCAAGGTTTCCATGGAACCCGGTTGAGCTGGAAGATATTGGCTGAGAAATTCCTTGAAATTGCGTTCGCCGATAAAGCAAATACCGGTCGAATCTTTTTTCGTCGCTGTCGCAAGTCCTGCTTCAAGGGCGATTTCACGCACTTCTTTCTTCTCGATCGCACCAAGCGGGAACATGACTTTCGACAATTGTTCCTGGTTCAGCTGATTCAAGAAATACGTTTGATCTTTATTGTTATCGATGCCGCGCAGCATATGTGTGACGCCGTTTTCGTCCGTTTCGACGCGTGCGTAATGGCCGGTTGCGAGATAATCCGCACCGAGGCTCAAGGCATGTTCAAGGAATGCCTTGAATTTGATTTCCTTATTGCACATGACGTCCGGATTCGGCGTACGTCCTGCTTTGTATTCCTCGAGGAAATACGTGAACACTTTATCCCAATACTGCTTTTCGAAATTGACCGCATAATATGGAATGCCAATCTGGTTGCAGACGCGGATGACGTCTTCGTAATCTTCCGTGGCGGTGCAGACGCCGTTTTCGTCGGTATCGTCCCAGTTTTTCATGAAGATGCCGATGACATCATAGCCTTGCTGCTTCAATAAATAAGCGGCAACCGAAGAGTCAACCCCTCCGGACATGCCGACAACTACGCGAGTATCTTGTGGAGCTTTTGTTTCCATTTTTATTCACCTTTTCTATTTTTGCGCCAGGCGCTTCGTGATTTGAGCCGTTTTTCCGGCTGCTTGTGCAATATCCGCGGCGGTCAAGCCGATGCCGAAACTGAAACGGATCGAATTGCGCAGTTCTGCGGCATTTTGCCCGTACATCGCAACGAGTACATGTGACGGGTCAATCGAACCGGCCGTGCACGCAGAACCGCTTGATGCGGAAATGCCGGACAGGTCTAAATTGACCAAGAACGATTCAATGTCGATGCCGTCCAAGGAGACATTGAAAATATGCGGCAATTGATCGGTGCCGTTCTCTTTAAAGTCGATGCCATTTCCCTTGAATTCGGCACGGAAAATTTCTTTGAATTCCGTGAACGCTTGGCGTTTATCTTCCATCGTTTCCTGTGCGATTTTCACTGCGCTGGCAAACGCCTGGATGGCCGGCACGTTTTCCGTTCCGGCACGGCGTTTGCGTTCCTGCTCGCCGCCGTACATCAAGGGCTTAAGCGGCGTGTTCTTGCGCTGGTATAAAAATCCGATGCCTTTCGGGCCGTTCACTTTGTGGGCAGAGACCGATAGCAAATCGACGTTCAACTCATCCACATCGATTGGCAATAAGCCATACGCTTGTACCGCATCGGTATGGAAAGTGATATTCGTCCCTTTCAAAAGCTCCCCGATTTCGGCAATGGGCTGGATCGTACCGATTTCATTATTGGCGAGCATGACCGTCACGAGAATCGTATCATTCCGGAGCGCTTGTTTCACGTCTTCTGGCTTGACGCGGCCGGTTTCATCCACCGGCAAATACGTCACGTCATAGCCTTGTTTCGCCAATTCTTCACAAGCGTGAAGAACGGCGTGATGCTCGGCTTGAGTGGTGATGATATGGCGGCCTTCCTTGGCGCTGGCTGTTCCGAAGATCGCCAAATTATCCGCCTCTGTGCCGCCGGATGTGAAGATGATTTCGTTATCGTCTGCGTGGATGCTCGCAGCGAGCGTGCGCCGCGCTTCGTCCAAAACGCGCCGCGCATCGCGACCGGTCTGGTGGATGCTTGATGGGTTGCCGTAATGCTCACTTAAGGCTTTGGCGAACACTTCAGCTGCTTGCGGATGCATCGGCGAAGTCGCCGCATGGTCCAAATAGATTTGTTTCATGATTCATTAACTCCTTATATATAGAACATATAATGTTCGGTGTCGCCTTCTTCTGTCTGTGCCAAATCCTCGATCGTTGTCGTATCCAAGACATTCTTCACCGCATCGCGTATGCGTCCCCATAATTCACGCTGGGGCTGCTTTTCGTCTTCGATGCCTTCGACCGGCTGGATCGGCCCCTCGAGCACACGGATGACGTCTCCTGCTGAAATCTCTTTCGGATGGCGCGTCAGCATATAGCCTCCGTATGCGCCGCGCACGCTTTTCACGAGCCCTGAATTGCGCAGCGGAGCCACGAGCTGTTCGAGATAAGCTTCCGACAATTCATTGTCCGCCGCAATCTTGCGCAGCGGCACCGGGCCTGCCCCATATTGTTTTCCTAATGCAATCATAATTGTTAAGCCGTAACGGCCTTTCGTTGATATTTTCATCTAAAACTACTCCTCTGGAACCTAATCGTCAATTCTTCAAATAAGTATAGCATATCTTACAGGACATAGGCTTTCAATGACTTTCAGCGCACGATTCGCTATACTGATGGAATGAATAGACGGAAGGAGTTTTCCTCGTGCAAAATGAACCACTCGCTTTCCGCATGCGTCCGCGGACCATCGACGAAGTTGTCGGCCAAAAAGATGTCATCGGCCCTTCAACGGCATTATATAAAATGATCAAAAGCGGCCATGTGCCGTCCATGCTCTTATATGGCGACCCAGGAATCGGCAAGACCTCGATCGCGCACGCCATCGCCGGCACTTCCGATCTGCCGTTCATCGCGCTCAATGCGACGACCTCCGGCAAGAAAGATGTCGAATCGGTCGTTCAAGAAGCGCGCATGACCGGCAAGGTATTGCTGTTCTTGGATGAGATCCACCGCTTCAATAAATTGCAGCAAGACGCGCTGTTGCCGCATGTCGAATCCGGTTCGATCGTGCTCATCGGCGCGACGACCGAAAATCCGTTCCACGACGTCAATCCAGCAATCCGCTCACGCTGCGGCGAAATCAAGCAGCTCAAGCGGCTGACGCAAGACGATATTGTCGAACTATTGAACAGCGCATTGGCGGATGAAAAGCGCGGACTCGGCCGCGAAAAAATCCGAATTTCCAAAGAACAAGTCACCCGCATCGCCGAAGGGACGAACGGTGACGCGAGAAAAGCCTTGACGATGCTCGAATCGATCGTCATCGCGTCAGATGAAGAAGAAGGCGAATACCTCGTTGATGACGGCATCATCGAACAGATGATCAAACGCGTCGGCGTATTCGGTGACAAAAAAGGGTCCCATTTCTTCAACCTGTTATCGGCTTTGCAGAAATCCGTACGCGGAAGCGATGTCAATGCGGCGATGTATTACCTCGCCCATCTGCTGGAAAACGGGGACCTTACTGCGGTAACGAGGCGCTTGCTCGTCATGGCTTACGAAGACATCGGACTTGCCAATCCAGCAGTTGGCGGCCATGTGCTCGCGGCGTGCCAGGCAGCGGACCGGCTCGGGTTGCCGGAAGCACGCATCCCGCTCGCCCAGGCGGTCGCCGAGATGTGTTTGTCGGAGAAATCCAATTCCGCGTACCGAGCGATTGATGCGGCCACTGCCGCGATCAATAAAGGCCAGGTCGGGGACATCCCGCCGCATCTGCGCGATACCCATTACGCGGGCAGCGCCGAACTCGGGCACGGCGGCTATAAATATCCCCACGATACGCCGATCGGCTCGTTCGGCGGCTGGGCTGACCAGGATTACTTGCCGAAAGAATTGAAAAAAGCGGAATTCTACAAGCCCGTCGTCGCCGGAGAAGAAAAGAAATTCGCGGGCATCTACGAAAAGCTGAAAGGCTTCCGCAAAAAATAATGCATAAAAAACGGACGGAGAATGATAGCATTCTCCGTCCGTTTTTCTATGATCTATTGATTGACGCGCTGGATATGGATCGATTTGGTGATCTGGTTGACAACCCAGCTGGCGGCGATCAAGCCGACGGTCGATGGGGTGAACGCGTTGGAAGATGGCGGCATCTGTGCTTTACGGATCGCTGCGTCTTTTTTGCCGACGGTTTCGACGACGTCTTCACGGACGACGATTGGGCTTTCGTCTGAAAAGATGACCGGTACGCCCTTGCGGATGCCCGCTTGTTTGAGTTTCTTACGGATCATTTTTGCTAAGGGATCGGTATGGGTCTTCGAGATGTCCGCGATTTTAAAACGCGTCGGGTCCGTCTTGTTGGCCGCGCCCATGCTCGAGATGATCGGGATGCGGCGGCTGTAGCATTCTTTGATCAGATGCACTTTATAGATCAGCGTATCCGAAGCATCGATAACATAATCGGGTTTGTGGCTGAAAAATTCTTCATAGGTATCTTCTGTATAGAACATATGAAGTGTCACTACTTCACACTCCGCGTTAACATCCAGAATACGCTTTTTCATGACCTCAACCTTGGACTGGCCAACCGTGGAAAGATTCGCTACCAATTGGCGGTTGATGTTGGTGATGTCGACATCGTCTTTATCGACGAGGATGATTTTTCC
>NZ_JAPEHT010000091.1 GCF_028823615.1 Planococcus sp. A6 | reverse complement strand
TGCCAGCTGCCAGGGCATAGACTCCGCCGCCTTCCACTCTTTTATAAGATTCATCTAATTGATACATAATAAAATAGCAAGGGAGTGGTTCGATATGGTGAAAGCGATTTTCTTTGATTTGGACGATACTTTATTATGGGATCAGCAAAGCGTAAAAGAAGCCTTCCGCGAAACGTGCGAGTGGGCAGATGGGCAGACAGACGCTGATTGCAGCGGATTGGAACAAGCCGTTCGAGAAGAAGCACGTAAATTGTATGCAGCATATCCGACGTATGCCTTTACGCAAATGATCGGCATCAACCCGTTTGAAGGACTGTGGGGGCGCTTCGATGATTCGGGAGACGATTTCCAACAACTTAAAGAAGTTGCGCCAGGCTATCAGCAACAGGCCTGGACGCTTGGGCTGAAACGCATCGGCATCGACGATCCTTCCTTAGGAAAACAACTCGCCGCGTATTTCCCGGAAGCCAGGAAGCGCAATCCCATTCTCTACGAAGACAGTTTGGAAGTGCTCGATCAATTGAAAGCCCGTTTCGATTTATTGCTGTTGACCAATGGATCGCCAAGTCTGCAGCAAATCAAACTCGACATCACGCCGGAAATCGCGCCGTATTTCGACCATATTGTCATTTCCGGCGCATTTGGGCGCGGCAAGCCCGATGCTTCTATCTTCGAGCATGCCTTGTCGAAGTTCGGCTATGCACCGGAAGACGTCCTGATGGTCGGCGACAATCCGCTGACGGATATCCTCGGAGCTGAGCGCGCCGGCATCCCGTCAGTCTGGTTGAACCGCGAAAACAAGACGCCTCATGAAACGGTAGTTGCCACTCACGAAATTAAGAACCTTCGAGAGCTATTGCCTTTGCTCGAGCAATTGAAAACTGTATCTAAATAAGAAAAGCGCCTGCCCCGATTGGTCTCTTGACACATTCGGGGCAGGCGCTTTATTTTTATAGATCGATTGCCGTAACGCTTTCGATTTCTTCGAGTTTCTTCAATCCTTCCAAATCTTCGGGATCGGCATGCTTGTCGATCGACAACATCATGATGGCATCGCCGCCGGCATTCGATCGTCCTACCTGCATCGTCGCGATATTGATGTCTTCTGCCCCGAGCAATGTGCCGACGCGGCCGATGACGCCCGGACGGTCATTATGGCGGATGAACAACAGGTGGCCATTCGGCAAGAAGTCGACGATATAATCATCCACTTTGACGATGCGTGCGCCTTGGCCGTTTAATAGCGTACCGGATGCTTTCCGCGTGCCGCTCTGCGTTTTCACTTCGACAGTAATGAGGTTGGTAAAGCCGCGGGATTCGGTCGATTTGTGTTCGTTGACATGAATGCCTTTTTGGTTGGCGATATACATCGCGTTGACGTCATTGACGTGCTTGCCGAGATGGCGTTTGAGCATCCCTTTGAGCATATTGCGCGTCAAGGGGCCGACTTCCAGGTTAGCGAGTTCGCCTGAATAATAGACATTCACTTCATCAGCCGTTTCACCTGTCAAATCAGTGAGGAACGTACCGATGCGTTCTGCCAAATCGAAATATGGCTCGATGCGTTTCATGATTTCTTTCGGTACAGACGGCAAGTTCACCGAATTGCGGACTGTTCCGTATTTGACGAAGCTGACAACATCTTGGCTGACATCGACTGCGACGCTTTCCTGCGCTTCGAACGTGCTCGCTCCGAGGTGAGGCGTCGCGATGATCTCCGGCAATTCCAGCAAGCGAAAATCGACCATCGGCTCTTGTTCAAAGACATCAAGCGCGGCACCTGCCACTTTGCCGGACTTCACCGCATCATATAAGGCGCTTTCGTCGATGATGCCGCCGCGCGCGCAGTTGATGATCTGCACGCCGTCTTTCATCACTTTAAAAGCTTCCGCATTGATCAAATGCTTGGTTTCTTTGAGTAGCGGCGTATGGACCGTGACAAAGTCAGCCGCTTTCAAGACGTCTTCCACCGTCCCGAAGTCGACGCCGAGTTTTTCCGCTTTTTCAGCAGTCAAAAATGGGTCGTAGGCAATGATGTTCATTCGTTGGCCTTTAGCACGCGCCGCCACTTCCTGGCCAATCCGCCCGAAGCCGACAACGCCGAGCGTCTTGTTTTTCAATTCGACGCCGACATAGGCTTTACGGTCCCATTTGCCTTGCTTGAGAGAATTATAGGCTTGTGGAATCTTGCGTGCCATGCCCATGAGCATGGCCATCGTGTGTTCGGCAGCCGAATTGGTATTACCGTCCGGTGCGTTGACGACAATAATGCCATGCTCGGTTGCCGCTTCCAAATCGATGTTATCAACCCCAACGCCTGCGCGGCCGATGATTTTCAAATTGGATGCTTTTTCGATAAGCTCACGCGTCACTTGCGTCTGGCTGCGGACGAGCAATGCATCGAACCCGTCGATGCGTTCGGCAAGTTCAGCTTCAGATAAATTCGTCTCCATGACGATGTTGATGCCGTCGGCGTGGCGCAGCGGATATACGCCTTCTTCTGATAGTGGGTCGCTGATCAACACATGAAATGTCATTATTTATCCTTCCCTTCCAAAAAGACTTGCTGCGCGGCTGCGATGCCTGCGCCAAGCGTAATATCTTGTCCAAGCTTTTTCAAGACGACTTCCGATGCGGCGAGTGCCTGCAGCACTTCCGCCGGAGAGCAATAGCCCATATGCCCGATGCGGAAGATGCTCTTCGCGAGATGCTGCTGGCCGCCAGCAAATTCAATGGCAAACTCTTCTTTCAGCACTTTGCGGAACTGTTCTGCATCAAAATCTTCCGGATATACAGCGGTGACGGTCGGTGATGCATCTTCATCGCTTGTCAGCAAACGGACGTTCAGCGCTTTGAATGCAGCGCGTGTCATATCGCGCATCAAGCGGTGACGGCGGTAAACGTTCTCCAGTCCTTCTTCCTCCAATAAATTCAATACTTGCTGCAAGCCGTAAAGAATGGAGATCGCCGGCGTGAACGGTGTCGTATCTTTTTCGATATTGTCGCGATGCTTTTTCAAATCCAAATAAAAACGCGGCTGCGGGTTGGCTTCGATTTTCTTCCATGCCCGCTTGCTCGCTGCGATGAATGCGAGACCCGCCGGCAGCATGAACGCTTTTTGGGAACCGGTGACGACAACATCGATGCCCCATTTGTCCATCTCCGTCTCTGTACCCGCTACGCACGAAACGCCGTCAACGACGATCAGCGCGTCCGATACTTGTTTTACCGTCTCGGCAAGTTCTTTGATCGGGTTCAAGACGCCGGTTGAGGTTTCACAGAACGTAGAGAAAATGACGCGGATGTCCGGGTGCTCCCCAAGGAAGTTTTTCACGGCTTTCGGATCCACCGCTTGTCCCCATTCCACATTGAACACATGTGTCGTGATTCCGTAGGCTTGGCAGATTTTAGCGAAACGCTCGCCGAAGGCACCAGTGACCAGCACCATTACTTCGTCGCCTGGCGCCACGGTATTGACTACTGCACTTTCCAGCGCGGAAGTCCCGCTGCCTGTCAAAATCATCACTTCTTCTTTTGTGCCAAATACTTTTTTCAATTTCGGGCGGATATCTCTGATCAATGAATACGTGCTTTCCCCGCGGTGTCCGATCATCGGTTGTGCCATGGCACGCCCTACACTTGGCGGAATCGGTGTCGGTCCTGGAATTCGCAAAATTTGTTGGTCTGTCAGCATGATAATGTCCCCTTTCGATTTGAAAAAATTAATTCTGGAAATTTGTATACAAAAAAGACTCTACGCCCCACATCCAAGATGCAAGGGGCGAAGAGTCTCTAGTCGCGGTACCACCCTAATTCACTGCCTAGCATACAGGCAGCCTCATTAATATCATGCGTAACGGGCATGAAGCGGATGGGCCTACTATAGTTTCAGCACATCTATTCGGGAGTGCTGCCAAATACCGGAACCGCTGATTCGCACCACCCATCAGCTCTCTTTGGATTCCTCTGCACATGGCCTATCTCCGTCGCAATAGTTAATCGATATAAGTGAATTGAGTCCATCATATATACGAGAAAAACTATTGTCAATATATAAAAAATATTAAGATTTCTTTGCAAGCGTGTTTCATTTTTTATTTTCAGAGAATTCCGCATTCCAGAGTAATTCAATTGTAATGGCCCTGACATGTCAGCAAAGCGGATTTTGCGTATAATGAATGGAGCTTCCTTTTTCCTTACTGGCTTTTTTCAGGAGTAATGTCCTGAAAGATGGGTAAATGGATTTTCAGGGAAGATTTTGAATGCCCATTGAAAGGAGAACACCATTATGAAGCTGATCTCTATTATTGTGCCAGCTTTCAACGAAGAAGCGAACATCGCTTCGATGTATAAGACTTTGGTGCAAGAACTTGAGCCGCTTCCTTATCTGTATGAAATCATGTTTATCAATGACGGCAGCAGTGACGGAACTTTAGATGAAATACTCAAACTCGCCAACGAACACGAAACCGTAAAATATATTTCCCTGTCCCGTAATTTCGGGAAAGAATCCGCTATGTTTGCAGGCATGAAACGAATCAAAGGAGACGCTGCCATCCTGATGGACAGCGATATGCAGCACCCTTCCACACTCATCTGCGAAATGATCCAAGGCTATGAAGACGGCTTCCATCAAGTCGTCGCCAAACGGTCTCGCAAGGGAGATTCGAAACTGCGCAGTGCATTTTCTTCCCTATACTACAAAATAGTTAATTCTGTAACCGATGTCAGCTTCGAAGACGGTGAAGGCGATTTCCGCCTCTTGAGCCGCAAAGCCATCAATTCCATCCTGTCGCTCAGCGAGAGCAACCGCTTCTCTAAAGGCATCTATTCGTGGATCGGCCTCAGCAAGAAAACCATCAGCTATGAAAACGTCTTGCGTGCAGAAGGCGATTCCAAATGGTCCTTCGCAAGCCTCGTCAATTACGGCATCGACGGGATCATTTCATTCAATATGAAACCCTTGCGCATCTGTTTTTACACAGGTTTTCTCGTTTTGTTCCTATCCTTGCTTTATATCGCTTTTACGTTTTACCAAATCATGGTGCGGGGCGTCATCGCACCCGGTTATTTCACGACCATCACGGCGATTTTGCTGCTTGGCGGCATTCAATTGATCAGCCTTGGCGTCATCGGCGAATACGTCGGGCGCATCTATAACGAGACGAAACAGCGGCCGCATTTCTTGGTTGAGATGAGCAATGTGGATGAATACGATGAATCTTAAACGCTTAAATACGGAGTTTACCCGCTTTGTTTTTGTTGGGGTCGTCAACACGCTCAGCTATTACTCCATCTACCTGTTTTTGCATAATGTGCTCGATTGGGCCTATATGCTGTCCCATATCATCGGATTCTTGATCAGCTTGAACATTTCTTTTTTCCTGAACACTTACGTAACGTATCGTGTAAAACCGACATTGAAGAAGTATTTGTATTTCCCGTTAACACAAGTCGTGAACATGTCGGTTTCTACATTCCTGATCTTTATATTTGTGGAATTCCTACACATCAACAGCAATATCGCGCCGTTTGCCGCAGTGATTTTCACCATTCCGGTGACCTTTGTCGTTTCCGGAAAAATCCTGAAAGCGCCGGTGCAATCCAAATAATCATAAAGACGGTGGCATTATGCGTTCTTTTCGTCCCTATCTTCTACTGACAGTTGCATTTCTAGCCATGGCCATCATCGGCCATGGCGTCTTTCTGTTTCAATGGACCCAAAACCAATACATGGCCGGGCCTAATGACGGCCTCGCCCAAATGATGCCGTTTAAGCAATTGCTTTATGACCACTACACGCAAGGCGAATTCTTCTATTCCTTCGACTTCGGCCTCGGTGCTGGCATTTTCAGCGAACTGTCGTATTATTTTTCCACCTCTTTCGTGTATATCTCGACACTCGTGATCGTCTATTTGCTCGACTTCCTTCAATTGATTGGTGATCCGGATGTCCTGTTCTGGGCCAATGCTTCCGTGTTCATCAGCGTTGCCCGGTTGACAATCGTACTGATCGTCACTTATACATTGTTCCGCTATATGCGCATTTCGCGCTTATCGGCATTTGTCGGGGCAAGCATCTATGGCATCTCGGGGATGTACTTCCGCCATGCGGCTTTTTGGGAGTTTTTTGCGGATGCGTTCATCTGGCTGCCCTTGCTGATTTTCGGTGCGGAAAAAATCTTCCGGGAACAAAAACCGGGCTGGTTTATGTTTGCGATCGCCATTTCGATGATCGACAATTTCTATTTCGCTTATATTAACTTCCTCTTGGCAGGCATCTATATTTTATTCCGCTTGTTCATCCCGCTCGAAAAGACGGAAACGAAATGGAAAAAGGCCATTGTATTGTTCCTGATTTCCGGATTGATCGGCGCCGGCATGTCCATGGTGTCGTTTATCCCTTCTGTCTATGCGTTCTTGAACAATCATCGCCCCGCGTTCCAGCAGGATATTCTCTGGTTCGAGGAAACGGAAAACATTCTGTTCATGAGCCGCTACATCCTGTTGCCAGCCATGTTCATGCTATTTCTCTTCATTCCGGCGCTGTATAAACTTCAGCGTTTCCGTCTTTTTGCATTGATCGGCATCCTGACGATCGTCTTGTATCACAGCCCGATGGTCGGCAGTATTTTCAACGGATTTTCTGCGCCCCAGCATCGCTGGGAATATTTTATGTCATTTGTGGCTGCAGGCGCCATTGCCAGCGGCTTGGATCATTTTCATAAGCTGCGCTTGAAAGATGTTGCCCCAGCTGCGATTTTGACCGCTCTTCTTTATGGATGGTTCGCTTGGCGAGATGAAGCACTTGAATTCACCACGCTTTATCCGCGCCTGGCACTGGCGGGTCTCGTACTGACCTTAGCAGCCGTATTGGCAGCTCCGGCCATTCGGCAGCGATCGCAAAAACCTATGCTAGCTGCTGTGTTGCTTGCTTTGGTGTTGGCAACCGCCAATGTTTACCAAAGCGAAAAATTGCTGGATAATGCGGATATCGCGGACGTCGATGAAGCTTTAATTACCGGGGAAGATTACGACAACGCAGAAGTACACGCTTTGATCGACGAAATCCAGGAACGCGAAACAAGCGAGATGTACCGCGTCGACTGGATGGAAGGCGTCCGCAATAATACGCCGATCGTCCAGGACTTCCAGGGGCTTAGCGCTTATTCCAGTATCTTGAACAAAAACTTGCTGTACTTCTATTTATACGATTTGGAAATCGATATGCAGCGGGAGAGCGTCAGCCGCTATGCGACACTCGGCAACCGCAGCAATCTACACAGTCTTTTGCAAGGCAATTATGCGATACGTGAACGGGACGACCCGAATGTGCCATACGGTTTCCGCAAATTTGCCGCTACCGATAATTTCATCGCATATCAAAATCGCTACCCGCTGCCTTTCGCCCGGCCGGCTTTCCAGGTCTATCAAGAGTCTCAGCTAGCGGATGAACCGCCGTTGCTGCGCGAACATGCCATGCTCAGCGGAATCGTCTTGGATGAAACAACTGAAACCGAACCTCTTCCCGACCGCTTCCCAGGAGAAGCTGATTATGAAATCGAAGAAATGGGTGCGAGCTATGAAGACGGCGTACTCGATATTCCCGGAGAAACCGGCGGAATTGATTTGCTGCTCGATGAAGTTCCTGAAGAAGGCGATTTGTATGTCTCTTTCCATCTGGAAAATACCGCAGCGGACCAGGGCTTCCTACTCGAAATCAATGAATACCGGACGACCCGCAAATCCAATCAATCGATTTACAAGACCTTTGTCGACGACTTGACGATCCGTGTCGAGGCTGCACAAAAAATCGAAATCCGCATGCCTGAAGGAACATACGAGCTGACGGATATTGAAATTGTGAAAGAGCCTTATGCCCTTTTAAGAGAGCAAAATGCTTTGGCAGACCGCACGAGCCACCTGGAAATCGACGGCAGCAAAGTTGACGTGACTTATGACAATCAAGATGGCGCCCCTTACCTCAATTTGTCGATTCCTTATGAAAGGGGTTGGCAAGCGACCATCAATGATGAACCGGTCGATGTGCTAAAAGCCAATTATGCGTTTTTAGCAGTTCCGCTCGAAGACGGGATGAACGAAATTGAGCTCCGTTATCGCCCGCCGTTCTTTTTGCCTTCCCTGTTCATCAGTATGTTGTCACTTGCCACCGGATTGTTTTGGCTGCACCGGCGCAAAAGAAATGCCGCTCGCTTAAATGAGCCAAAAGACACCATGACAAATTGACGGGTTTAGCTCCTCTCCTACATGTGTAAGGTATGGTAATAACAATTTTTAGGAGGAGGGAGTAAAGACGATGAGATCATGGTTGATGCTTATGCTTTTAGGCCTTTTACTGCTGCTGGCAGCATGCGGTGACGACACTTCAGAACCCCCAACAGAAACGGACGGAGCCGAACCACAAGAAGAGGAAGTGGAAGAACAAGAAGGTGAGCCACAAGATGGTTCGGGAGGCGAATCAGAAGGCGCTAGCGAAGTTCAATTGTTGACGGTTGAATTCCTAAATGCAGATGGTGACGCTACCGGTACTGCTGAATTGACTGAAGAGGACAACGGGGTCATGGTCACATTGAATGTGGAAGGATTGGAGCCTGGCATACACGGCATCCATTTCCATGAAGAGGGAATGTGTGAAGCGCCTGATTTTGAATCAGCAGGCGGGCATTTCAACCCGACCGGCGCAAGCCACGGACACGACAACCCGGACGGCCCTCATGCAGGCGATCTGCAGAATATTGAAGTTGCGGATGACGGGACTTCGACCGATGAATTGACCGCAGAAAATGTCACTTTGCAAATCGGGGAAGATAATTCATTGTTGAAAGAAGGCGGCACAGCCCTCATCATCCACGCTTCGGAAGATGACGGACAAACCGACCCTTCCGGAGATTCCGGTGAACGCGTCGCTTGCGGCGTGGTGACAGCTGAATAAATAATTTTTAAAACAGCCAGGGAAGATTCTCCGGCTGTTTTTTATTGTGCCATAAAATTTCATCAGCCGGCCAACGGTTTTCTCCGCGTTTAGCGGGAATCGGAACGGGAATAACTACGATATATTCATATCGAGGAGGACGCTTACATGTCAAAAGATAAATATGAAAAAATCCATGACCAAATCGACCCACAGGAACAAGACCACCAGCCAGGGGTAGAAAGCGAAATGTCTCCGGAACCGATATATGACGACGAAAATTATAAAGGCGCAGGCAAGTTGGAAGGAAAAGTCGCGTTGATCACAGGCGGCGACAGCGGCATCGGCCGCGCCGTTGCGATCGCTTACGCCAAGGAAGGCGCAAGCATTGCGATTGCTTACTTGGATGAACACGAAGACGCGGATAAAACCATTGAAGCCGTGAAAGCTTATGGTGCAGAAGCGCAAAAATTTGCAACGGACGTGAGCCAAGTGGAAAACTGCCACCAATTAGTCGTTGATGTCATTGCCGAATTCGGGCAACTGAACGTACTCGTCAATAATGCAGGCAAGCAATTCCCGACCGAGGATTTCCTTGATATCAGTCCGGATCAATTGCATGAAACTTTCGAAACGAATATTTACAGCATGTTTTATTTGTCCCAAGCTGCCTTGCCGCATCTCTCCAAAGGAGACAGCATCATCAACACATCATCCGTGACGGCTTATCGCGGCTCGCCGGCACTCATTGATTATTCATCCACTAAAGGAGCCATCACCAGCTTCACGCGTTCATTGGCTGCGAATGTCAGCGAACAGGGCATCCGTGTCAATTCAGTCGCGCCAGGCCCGATTTGGACGCCGTTGATCCCTGCCACATTCGACGCTGAAAAATCCGGCAAGCAAGGCGAAGGCACACCGCTAGAACGGCGCGGACAACCAGCCGAACTCGCTCCGGCATACGTTTATCTCGCCTCCACCGATTCCACATATGTGACCGGCCAGGCAATCCATGTAAACGGCGGAGACTTCATCACTTCATAATATTCCAGTTAAACAACAAGCCTGGATGGAATCGTGTTTTTTGCAGCGCTGAGAAATGGGCTAGCGGCTCTTCCCTATTCCATCCAACAGGAAGAAATCCAGCAAGCGAATTCTCGGCTATTTCTATATGAACTTTTTGCAATTGCCACGGTACATGGTCAATATCCACACGGTACAGGACCGTTTTCGGCTTTGTCCATAAACAATAACGTTCCGTCAGCCATCGCTCGAGCTCTGATGCTTCCAGCATCCCGGTGCTTGGCGTGAAGCCCATACGGAAACTCTCGCCAATTCCTGGTTTAGCGAGGCGGCTCGTAAATGCATAACGCCTGTCTTTTTCCACAACTTTCATGCGGGCATATCGGTATGGAAGAAATCTCCCTGCACTCGCCGCTTTTACCGCTGGCAGGCTATCGGCATCCAAGCTGAAAAAATAGACTCCAGATCGGCCGTTGCACGTTACATAAGTCCTTACATTCAATTCGCGGTAGGTTCCCACAATAGGAAATGGCAAGAAAAAGCGCAGGCGCGTGTGATCGGCAATAAACGGAATGACGCCGACCCACGCTCGGCCTTCGAATAAATCAATTTCGAGTTCTGCCGGCACAAACGGACGCAGTGCATCGGGCGAAATCGGCCAATGCAAAAACACCAGATCCCGCCAGGTCTGCGCCATGATCCATGGCTTTTTCATCTATCCATCTCCCTTTTAAAAATATTCATAGTGAAACAGGACAAAGAAAAATTCTCCGTCCCGTTTCATACGTTTATCCTTTCGACTTGTCTTCGCCTTATTTTTCGGTTATTCGTCTCCACCTATCCGTCCTTCGCTATTTTCCACCGCGTCTTTCGGATGCCCGCCGTCATAATCGGAATCGTTGCCCCCAGCATTGAACGCTTTCTTTTGCCGGTCTTTTTGTGCGTTTTCTTTTGTTTCGCCGACTCTGCCTTCGCTGCCGGGAATGCTGTCCTGAGGCTGGCCTCCGTCGTAATCTGAGCTATTTCCCCCTGCATTGAATTTCTTTTCGCCCGAGTCTGAATTCGTGTGATTTTCAGGTCCTTCACGCTGGTTGCGATCTATTCCCATCGTTACGCCTCCTTGGAAAATCTGGAATTTCTATTCCCTAGTAATGTACCCCTCAATAAACACACAAAACCGAATAAACTATTTTTTCAGTTAATTAACCATATAGTAATAATACTGTTTAATCCGCGGTTTCGAGAGGATCCTTAAAATATCTTTTATTGGAATTTATTGCATATATAAAAAACCTCATTCCATTCGAATGAGGTTGAGCACGTCTTCTATTCATTAATATCAGCTAATGCCTTTTCGATGCTCGAGTAGGTTTTCAACATATTATCCCGGTCGAGGTCGCGCACCAATTCCGTTGCCGCTTGGGGAGTGACACCGGTAATATACAGATGGCTTCCCATAATGCGGAGCGCTTCGCAAATCTGTGTGAACCAATGGAGCGGAGATTCTTCGTTCCATGTCAATCCTGTAATATCGAGAAGCGCGTGCTCAATCCGATGCTCGCTGACATATTCGCATAATTTCACTTTCAATGCTTCAAAACGCTGCAAGCTCATCGTCCCAACGAGCGCTACCGTAGCAACGTTCGGCTGTATCGACAAAATCGGCAGCATCAGTTTCTCGATTTCGCTTTCGTTTTCGTTAATCGCTTCCTGCTGCATTTTCTCAACGGTAATATCTGTCTGGGTGCCGATAAAATAGAGTTTTTCTTCGACAGTTACCGGGGCAATCGCCAGGCGGTTCCAAAACGGCGTTCCGTCTTTTCGGTAATTGCGCAAAATCACGGTCGTTTTCTCCTGCTTCTTGATGGCTTGCCGAATTTGGTCAACGGCATCCGGAGCCGTTTTCGGTCCTTGCAGGAAACGGCAGTTCCGGCCAAGGAGCTCTTCTTTTTCGTAGCCGGTCATTTCCGTAAATGTATGGTTTGCGTAAATGATCGGGTTGTCTTCTTTTGCAGGATCCGTGACGATGGTGCCGACTTTACTGCCGTCTAGCATGGCTTCAAGCAGCTGAATCTGTGTACCCACTTCCATTTTTTCCATATAAATTAGTTCACCTCAAATTTTTACTCATATTATTTTAGCACAGCTTTGCATGCAGCCAAAACTGGGGCACCCGGAAGTTTCAGGAATCTGTCAAAGGGTAAATGTACAACAAGAGCTTTCTAATGAAATGGAGAGGATACCCAAATGGCAAAAGTATTGGCAGTATTATCGAGTGGCTATTCAAACGAAGAGCATAATTACGTAACGGGCTGGTGGGCAGAAGAATTATTCGAGCCCTTGTCAGAACTTGAAAAAGCGGGCCACTCTGTAGGGTTGGCTTCGATTGACGGCGGCAAACCGGTCGTCGATCCCTTAAGCCTCGATAAGGCTTATGACCCCGAAGGCAAATATAAAAAATTATACGATTCCGGCATCGCAGATAAGACCACACCGGTCGTTGATGTACGGGCAAGTGATTACGATGCCATTATGATCGTCGGCGGCCATGGCGCGATGTTCGATTTGGCGCACGATGAAAATCTGCACGCTGTCATCAACGTCGTCCACGAAACCGGCGGCATCGTTTCGGCTGTCTGCCACGGGCCGGCTCCACTTGTTTTCACGAAAACAAAAGACGGCAAGCCCTTATTGGAAGGCTTGAAAGTGACAGGATATCCGAATGATATGGAACCTGAGGAAATCGACGGGTTATTGCCGTTCAGCCTCGAAGATGAAATGGCCAAAATTGCGCAATACGACAAGGGCGATGGCCAAGACGAATACTTTGTTTGGGGCAGCGACCGCCTCCTGACTGGCCGCGATCCTGGTTCCTCACAAGCATTCGGCCATGAACTGGCGAAGAAACTGACCGAAATGGAAGAGCATCAACTCGACAAGCACTTGGACTAATCATGCGCTTGAAGCAATAAGCTCAACAACGATACCAACTATATTGAGGAGGAAATGAAATGGATAATAAAAACAATCAAAATGAACAAGACAGGGAACAGGAATACATGAAAACGAGTAAGCAGGAGGTGGACCACAAGAACCCGGAATATAAACAAGGTCTTGAAGAGCCAAAGAGAACAGGCTATCCGCCTTTACAGCTTGGATTGATCATTTTTGGCATCGCTGTTTTGGTGGTCGTCGGATTTGCCATCGGTTTTGACTGGTTCGGCTTGTTCGGGAATTAATTGTATTGTACGGC
>NZ_JAPEHT010000090.1 GCF_028823615.1 Planococcus sp. A6 | reverse complement strand
GTTTTTTTATCTTTTGATGCGGATCAATTCATCGCCTGAAGCTTCTTTCATCTTCTTGACGACCGCATAACTGACATAACCGCTTTCTTCTTCGAATTCACGGAAGTATGTCTTTTCTTCCGCCATCGATGGCACCACTTTTTTAAATTTGCGGTATTTGTCCATCAATTCCTGACGTTTGACCCCTTTTTCATAAGCTTTTTCTATCGCTTCGAAAAATTCCACGACGTCGACGATCTCGTCTGTCGTCCAATCGATGGAAAATGGATATGAATATTCCATGGCCTTCACCTACTCTCTTTCAATAATCCCCCAGCGTTTGCGGATTTCTTCAGTTTGCTGGATCATTCTGTCGAATAATTCCTGGACAGTCGGCACGTCCCGGATCAAGCCCGTCACTTGCCCTGCCCAGCCGAAGCCCTTTTCTTGTTCTCCATCATAAATATAGCGTTTATTGGCGTTTCCGCTAATATAATCTTTTAGCGCTTCATAGCTCGGCGTCTCTTTTTCGATTTCCAAGATGCGATCCGTCCATGAATTGGACAATGTACGGGCCGGTGCACCGATACTGCGCTTGATAATTACTGTATCGTTTTCTGTGCTGTCAATCAACTGCTGCTTATATAGCTGGGACGCGTGAATGCATTCTTTCGTTGCAATGAAGCGCGTTCCCATTTCAATTCCTTCAGCTCCAAGCGCATGTGCCGCCATCCATCCGCGCCCATCGCCAATGCCCCCAGACGCGATCACAGGAATCGACACGGCATCGACCACTTGCGGAATCAGGACCATTGTCCCGATATCATCACGGCCGAGGTGCCCACCACCTTCATGCCCGACGACCATAACGGCATCCGCCCCAAGCGCCTCCGCCTTTTCAGCTTGGCGCCTTGCTGCCACCAACACCAATTTCTTGATATCGGTGCCTTCCAATTGTTCAAAAATCGGTGTCGGGTTGCCGCCAGTCATCGACACGACAGGCACCCGTTCTTCGATTGCTACATCGAGCATATGCGAAAATGCACGCCCATGTTCACCGATCGCAAAGTTCACGCCGAATGGCTTATCTGTCAATTCCCGGACTTTGCGGATTTCTTCGCGCAACTCATCAGGCCCCGGCAGGCTCATCGCCGTGATTTGGCCAAGCCCTCCGGCATTCGAGACCGCTGCGGCCAGGTCTGCATAAGCCAAATATGCCAAGCCTCCTTGTATGATCGGATAGTCGATTCCAAGTAATTCGGTGATTCTTGTCTTAAACGCCATTATCCCACTCCTTTTTTGTCCTCTATTTGTCTATTCGCTTCAATTTCGAAATTCCCTTTCCCATGCGTGCAGCTTGTTCCATGCAGACGAAAATAAGTCAGACATCCATACTATAAGTATAGTAACGAGACGTCTTGCATGCTATAATTTCTCTTGTTTTCATTTTGATAAAGTGAGGTGCACGTCCCATTGTCACAACTCGAAACTCCGCTCTTTGATGCTTTATTGAAGCATCGGAACCGGCATCCTATACAATTTCACATTCCCGGCCATAAAAAAGGCCAAGGAGTCGATCCCGCATTCCGGGAATTCGTCGGCGATAATATCCTGTCGATCGACTTGATTAATATAGCGCCACTAGATGACCTGCATTCCCCAAAAGGCGCTATCAAACAAGCGCAGGAATTGGCAGCGCAAGCGTTCGGCGCAGACCATACCTTTTTCTCGGTCCAAGGAACGAGCGGTGCCATCATGACGATGATTCTGAGCGTCGTCGGGCCGAACGATAAAATCCTCGTTCCGCGCAACGTCCATAAATCCATCATGTCCGCCATCGTTTTTGCCGGCGCCATCCCTGTCTTTATCCATCCGGAAGTCGATCCGGAACTCGGCATCTCCCATGGCATTTCGCCTGAATCAGTAGAGAAAGCCTTAATTGAATATCCCGATGCCAAAGCGGTGCTCGTCATCAATCCGACTTATTTCGGCGTGGCGGCTGATTTGAAGCGCATTGTCGATATCGCCCATGACAAATCCATTCCTGTACTCGTCGATGAAGCGCACGGGGTCCATATCCATTTCCATAAATCCTTGCCGATTTCCGCGATGGCAGCAGGAGCGGACATGGCTGCCACATCGGTCCATAAACTGGGGGGCTCCATGACGCAGAGTTCTGTGCTAAACGTACGTGAAGGCTTGGTGTCGCCGAAGCGCGTCCAAGCGACTTTGTCGATGCTTACGACAACATCCACTTCCTATCCGATATTGGCATCGCTCGATACGGCACGGCGCCAGCTCGCGATACACGGCTTTGACCTGATCGACCAGACGATTCGGCTGGCACAGGACGCACGCAAGCGAATCAATAAGATCCCCCATTTAGTATGCGTCGGGAAAGAGCTGCTTAATTCTTCTGCGACTTACGATATGGACCCGACTAAGTTATTGATCAGCGTCAAAAACCTTGGCATTACCGGGCATCAGGCGGAAGAATGGCTGCGCGAGAACGCCAATATCGAAATTGAACTATCCGATTTGTATAACATCCTCTGCCTCGTCACGCTCGGCGACAGCCGGAAAGAAATCAACTTGCTCGTCAATGCCTTGCAACGAATGAGCGAAGCCTTGGAGACTGAGCATGCGGTTTCGGAACCGATTGTCTTATTGCCGGAAATTCCACGGCTAGCGATGACGCCTCGCGATGCTTTTTACGCAGAGACGGAAATCATTCCAATCGATGAAGCGGTGGGACGCATCTCGGCCGAGTTCATCATGGTCTATCCACCAGGAATCCCGATTTTCATCCCTGGGGAAATCATTACCGAAGAGAACATTTCTTATATCCACACGAACGTCAAAGCCGGGCTGCCGGTGCAGGGGCCTGAAGATGATTCGCTCCAAACGCTTCATGTCATCAAAGAACATCATGCATTCCGTTAACGATATACAGTAAAAAGGATCCGCCGCAATCAGCGCCGGATCCTTTTTTTACGGTTGGATCTCTTCTATTTCATCTGGATCTACAAATTCATAGCCTTTGTCGCGCAGCCCTTCGATGATTTGCGGCAGTGCTTCATTTGTCCACTCCCTGTCATGCATCAGCAGATTCCCTCCGCTATTGAGTTCAGGGGCGTTGACCATGATTTCCGTCAAAGCTTCCGGTTCCATATAACCCTGCATAAAATCATAGCCGTAAGTCCAGTTCATGCGCACCATGCCCTGTTCTTCGGCAAGTGCTTTACTGAACTCGGTGTTTACGCCAAACGGGGCACGGAAAAACTTCGGCGCCTCCCCGATGATCGCTTCCACACGCTCATTCAGCGATACGATTTCATCTTGCTGCACGCTTTCTGTCGACTGTTTTAAATTCACATGGGTGTTCGTATGGTTGCCGATCGCAAAGCCCATGTCGTGAATTTCAGACAAGGTCTGTTGTTCTTCCTCTGTATCGAGGAAATGCCCGTTGACGAAAAAGATAGCCGGTACATCGAGTTCTTTCAAAGTTTTGGCCATTTCAAGCGAATATGTATCCGGTGCATCGTCGATCGTGATCAAGACCACTTGTTCGTTCGCATCGCCGATCGGTTCGACTTTCGAGTTTTGCGGATTGATACGGTAGCGCGGCTCGGCAACCTTTTCGTTGTCTTCTTCAGCCCCCTGCTCTTCCGCGTTTTCCTGCTCTTCTATTTCTGCTTGTTCTTCTTGATCGCTTGCAGATTGCTCTGACGCCACATCTTCCTCGACATCATCCGTTTGCGCTGATTGTTCTTGTGCTGTATCTTCCGGCTCTGAAGCAGTCTCATCAGAACAAGCCCCAAGCAGAAATACCGCACATGCCGGCAATAGCCAATTTCGTTTTTTCATAATCATCCTCCTTGTGTAAAATTTTAACATAGTCAAGTCCTGTAAGGCATAAAAAAAAGGACCGCATTTTGCGGTCCTTTTGCAATTAATTATTTAATGATGTGAATCGGCGTACCTAAAGCTACTTCGGCAGCTTCCATTGTAGTTTCAGCCAAAGTCGGGTGAGCGTGGATCGTCATTGCGATATCTTCCACTGTCATGCCCGCTTCGATCGCCAAGCCAATTTCTGCGACCATATCGGAAGCGCCTGCTCCGACGATTTGCCCGCCTAATAGCAACCCATCTTCTTTACGAGAGACAAGTTTCACGAAACCTTCTGCAGCGTTCAGTGACAAAGCACGGCCGTTTGCGCCGAATGGGAATTTCGCAGCTGTTACTTCAAAGCCTTCTTCTTTTGCCTGCTCTTCAGTCAAACCAACACTTGCAAGTTCAGGGTCTGTGAAGCAAACCGCTGGAATTGCCAAGTAATCGACTTCTGATTTTTCGCCGGCAATCGCTTCAGCAGCGATTTTACCTTCGTATGAAGCTTTATGCGCCAATTGAAGTCCTGCCACAATATCACCGATCGCATAAATGTTCGGGATGCTTGTACGGCATTGCTTATCGACTTCGATAAGGCCGCGCTCGCCCATTTTGATGTTGAGCTCTTCAAGGCCCATTTCATCCGTGTTCGGACGGCGACCGACAGTAACCAATACGTAGTCCGCGTCGATTGTTTTCTCTTCGCCGCCAGCTTCGTATGAAACCGAAACGCCTGAATCTGACTCTTCTACGCCTTTAGCTGACGCTTTTGTGATAACTTCGACGCCTTTTTTCTTCAAGCCTTTTTTGACGATTGACGTCATTTGCTTTTCGAATCCGGCAAGGATATCCGGTGCACCTTCAAGGATTGTCACTTCAGAACCCATGTTCGCATAAGCCGTTCCAAGCTCAGTCCCGATATAACCGCCGCCAATGACGACAAGTTTTTTCGGAACTTCTTTCAACGCAAGTGCGCCTGTTGAATCGATGACGCGCTCTGAGTATTTGAATGTTGGGATTTCAACCGGGCGTGAACCCGTTGCGATAATCGCGTTTTTGAACTTATACGTTTGGGCAGAGTCCGCGTCCATGATGCGGACAGTGTTCTCGTCCACGAAATATGCTTCGCCGCGTACGATTTCCACTTTATTGCCTTTTAGCAAAGATTCGACGCCGCCAGTCAATTTCTTGACCACACTATCTTTGAACGCTTGTGCTTTTTCGAAGTTCAAGGAAACTTCTTTTGCCACGATGCCCATCTCATCGGAATGCTGGGCTTCTTCAAAACGGTGGCCGACAGAAATCATCGCTTTTGAAGGGATACAGCCGACGTTCAAACAAACGCCCGCCGCCGATGTATTCTTTCTCAACGATGGTCACTTTTTGGCCAGTCTGTGCTGCACGGATAGCTGCGACATAGCCGCCAGGGCCTGAGCCGATGACGAGCGTGTCTGTTTCGATTGGGAAATCTCCTACTACCATAAGTTTTACGCCTCCATTAATAGTAATTCTGGTTCACTTAACAAACGCTTGATGTGATTTAATGCGTGTTGTGCGGTTGCTCCGTCGATCATGCGGTGATCGAAGCTCAATGATAATGCTAACACAGGAGCTGCTACAATTTCACCATTTTTCACTACCGGTTTTTCAGCAATGCGCCCGATGCCCAAGATAGCAACTTCCGGGTGGTTGATGACTGGCGTGAACCATTGGCCGCCTGCAGATCCGATATTCGTGATGGAGCATGAAGCGCCTTTCATTTCAGCAGATGACAATTTGCCATCACGCGCTTTTGTTGCAAGCTGGTTGATTTCATCTGAAATGGAGAAGACGGATTTGCGGTCTGCGTGCTTGATAACCGGAACAAGCAAGCCTTTATCCGTATCTGCAGCAATTCCGATATTGAAGTAATGCTTGTGGATCACTTCGCCGGTTTCATCGTCGAACGATGTGTTAAGCGCCGGGAATTCACGCAATGTGCTGACCAAAGCTTTGACCACATACGGCAAATACGTCAGCTTGATTTCTTTTTCTGCAGCGATGTCTTTGAACTTTTTGCGGTGTGCTACGAGTTCGGTTACATCGACTTCGTCCATCAACGCGACGTGAGGGGCCGTATGCTTCGAATGCACCATCGCTTTGGCGATCGCTTTGCGCATGCCGGACATTTTTTCGCGAGTTTCTGGGAATTCGCCTTCTGGAGCTGCTGCTGCAGGAGCTTCTTTTGTTTCCGGCGTTTCTTGTGAAGTTGTTTCTTGATCAGCTGCCGGTGCTTCTTGCTCCTGCCCGCCATCCAAGAACGCTTCGATATCTTGTTTCATAATACGCCCGTTGTCTCCAGACCCTTTGACTTTCTTGATGTCAACTTCTTTTTCACGAGCGAATTTACGCACAGATGGCATCGCGATGACGCGTTTATTTGGATCGCTGTCTGCTTCATCTGCTTGCGGCTGGTCGCCTGCGCCGGTTTCGCCTTCTGGCTTGCCTTCAGGAGCCGGCTCTTTTTCGACGTTTTCGCCGGATTCAGCTGTTCCGGATTGAACTTGCTCTTCTGTTTCTTCCTGCTGATCTTCTTGCTTCGCTTCAGGTTCAGGTTTTTCCTCGTCGTCTTTTCCGCCCTTGAAGTGGACATCATCCGCATCCGGAGAGTCGATTTTCACGAGTACATCTCCGACGACTGCGACGGTTCCTTCTTCTACGAGCACTTCCTCGATGGTTCCTGAAACAGGAGACGGGATTTCTACGACCGCTTTATCATTCTGTACTTCACACAGAATATCGTCTTCTTCGATCGTGTCTCCGGCCTTGATAAACCATTTTACTATTTCACCTTCGTGGATACCTTCACCGATATCCGGCAATCGAAATTCAAAAGCCATTCTAGTCACCCTTTCTATTGTACATTCGATACGGCGCGCCATATGGAATGCTGCTGTTTAGCAATGATTCAGCACCGGCTTTCATTTCTCGAAAGCCGGTTTAACTGAATTCAAGCTGTTTTTCTAATTTCTCGCTGGGAAGAACGCCGTGTTGCTAACGCTATCCAGCAATTAGAAATTCAGTACTTTTTTCGCTGTTTCTACTATATCCTTTGCATTCGGCAGCCAAACTTGCTCAGCTTGGGAGAATGGGAAGACAGAGTCCGGCGCTGTTACCCGGAGTACTGGAGCTTCAAGGCTCAAGATTGCACGGTCGTTGATTTCAGCTACGACATTCGCTGCAATTCCAGCTTGTTTTTGTGCTTCCTGTACAACGATTGCACGGTTTGTCTTTTCAACGGATGCGATAATCGCTTCGATATCAAGCGGCTGAACTGTGCGCAAATCGACGACTTCCACTGAATGGCCATCTTTCTCCAGTTCTTCAGCTGCTTTCATGCTTTCTTGCACCATCGCTCCGTAAGTGATAATGGAAAGATCTGTACCTTCACGCTTCACATCGGCTTTGCCGAGTGGAATTGTGTATTCTTCTTCTGGCACTTCTTGGCGGAATGAACGATACAATTTCATATGCTCAAGGAAAATGACCGGATCGTTGTCGCGGATTGCAGAAATCAACAAGCCTTTTGCATCGTATGGTGTCGACGGGATGACTACTTTCAAGCCGGGCTGTGAAGTCATAAGCCCTTCGAGTGAGTCAGCATGCATTTCCGGCGTGTGTACGCCGCCGCCGAATGGTGAACGGATTGTTACCGGAGAAGTCAATGTGCCGCCGCTGCGGTAGCGCATACGCGCCATTTGGCCGCTGATGGAGTCCATGACTTCGAAAACAAAGCCGAAGAACTGGATTTCCGGTACCGGGCGATAGCCTTGCAATCCAAGACCGATCGCTAGGCCGCCGATGCCTGATTCAGCGAGTGGCGTATCGAATACACGATCTTCGCCAAATTCTTTTTGCAAACCTTCAGTTGCGCGGAATACACCGCCGTTATTACCTACGTCTTCGCCGAAAACAAGAACATTTTCATCGTTTTTCATTTCTGTTTTCAGAGCGTCCGTAATCGCTTGGATCATCGTCATTTGTGCCATGGCTTACTTCGACTCCTTTGCTTTATAAATATCGAGTTGTTCCTGTACGTTAAATGGAACTTCCTCGTACATAATTCCGAGAAGGTCAGAAACTTTTTGTTTCGGCGTACCATCTGCTTCTTTGATCGCCGCTTTGATTTCTTCTTTCGCTTTCTCGATTACTTCGTTTTCTTTTTCTTCGTTCCATAGCTTTTTAGCTTCTAGGTATTTACGGAAACGTACAAGCGGATCTTTCTTTTCCCATTCGCTGTCAATATCCGAAGTACGGTAGCGCGTTGGGTCATCCCCTGCCATCGTATGCGGACCGTAGCGGTAGCACATCGTTTCGATCAACGTCGGCCCTTCGCCTTTCACGGCGCGCTCACGTGCATCACGAGTGACTGCGTATACTGCAAGCGGGTCCATGCCATCAACAAGCACTCCTGGGATCCCTGCAGATACGGCTTTTTGTGCAATCGTTTTAGCAGATGTCTGCAATTCACGCGGTGTCGAAATCGCGAATTGGTTGTTTTGTACGATAAAGATCGCTGGTGCACGGAATGCTCCGGCAAAGTTGATGCCTTCATAGAAATCACCTTGTGAAGATCCGCCGTCACCTGTGTACGTGACTGCGACTGCTTCTTTTTTGCGCTTCTGCATACCAAGCGCAACACCAGCTGCCTGGATGAATTGTGCGCCAATGATGATTTGCGGAGGCAAGATGTTCAAGCCTTCAGCCATCTGGTTCCCTTTGAAATGCCCACGGGAGAACAAGAACGCTTGGTGCAACGGCCAGCCGTGCCAGATCAATTGCGGTACATCGCGGTATCCTGGCAAGATGAAGTCATCTTTTTCCAACGCGAAATGGGAAGCCAGTTGAGACGCTTCCTGTCCCGCCGTCGGTGCGTAGAACCCGAGACGCCCTTGGCGGTTTAATGAGATCGAGCGCTGATCCAGGATGCGCGTATAAACCATGCGCTTCATCAATTCTTCCAATTGCTCATCAGATAGATTCGGATCGTAATCCTTATTAACAATTTCGCCTTCTTCGTTCAATACTTGAACCATTTCGAACTTTTCTTCGATCGCTTGAAGTGTTTCCACCGGATCGAATTGCTGATTCTTTTTCGCAGCCATAAAAGCAACTCTCCTTTATCTGTATTAAAATTTTAACACTAGCTTAGTGATACAATCGCCACATTCTTTTTCAGTATACGCCACCACAATATTACGGTCAATCATAGAAGAACATTACATTATACGTGTATACCCGTTTTTGCAGAACTTAAAAATAATCGTAACTGTACTACAAGCAAAACCGTTACTGTATTATAATACAAGAAGAAAAAACATCTCTTTTATAGCACAGAAAAAAGCAACCATGACGGTTGCTCAGTCGTTTTCTGCATTCATTTTTTCTGTGGTTTCGTTTTTCAGCTCATTGAACTGTTCCGTTTGTTCGTTGAAGGCTGTTACGGCTTCTTGGACCAGCTCATTCTGCTCATTTACTTCATCTGTCTTATCTTGAAGAGTGGCAAGATCCATATCTTCCTCTGCCACCATTGCATACAATTCTTTCTGCCGTTCGATTAAAGTCTCATAAGCGTCCGTGAATTCGGCGTGCTTTGAAAAGCGTTGATCCATCTGATCTCTCAGCGCTTCGAGATCTGCCTGGACAGTTTCATCTTCCGTTTCTTCAATCAATTGGTCGATTTCCTTGAATTCCTCGGCTGCATTTTGCATCGATTCACGTTCTGTTTCCAAAAGTTCAAGTCGTTCATCTGCTGAAGTGATCGCTTCCTGAGACTTCTCTTCCACTTCTGCCTGTTGCTCTTTGGTCAAAGCCATAATCGATTCGAAGATTTCTTGCTCGTTCTGTTCACGGCTCTGCAATTCGCTCTGTACATCACGGTACTCGGCTTCCTCTTCGAAAGTCGTCTCCAAAATTTCGTTCAACTGCTCCTCTGTCGATACCCCTGAACATGCCGAAAGAAAGAGAGTGCCTGTCAAAACCGTGGCGATGGTTAGTTTCTTCACAATAAAGTCCCCCTTGATTTCCATGAATTAACTATAGAATGAATATCGGCAAAATACAATAACGGCAAGAGCTTTTTCTTTTTTCAAAAATGCGTTCATACGCTACAATAGGGATACTAGTGAGCACCATGAAAGGATGAACATACGTGATTTTGATGAATGACATTATCCGTGAAGGGCACCCCACTCTTCGCCAGAAAGCCGAAGAGGTCAAGCTACCGCTTTCTGCAGAAGACCGTAAGCTCGGTGAAGAGCTTTTGGAATATGTAAAGAACAGCCAGGATGACGAGCTAGCGGAGAAATACGATTTGCGTCCGGGGGTCGGAATTGCCGCTCCCCAGATCAATGTCTCCAAACGGATTTTCGCTTTGCATTTTGACGAACATTCAGGCGAGAATTTGAGCCTGGTGGCAGTGAATCCGAAAATTGTCAGCCATTCTGTCGAGAAAGCCTATTTATCCGGCGGCGAAGGCTGCCTGTCTGTCGACCGTTCAGTTCCGGGCTATGTTCCGCGTTATGCCCGCATCACTGTCAAAGGCCATACACTTTCCGGCGAAGAGTTCAAAATGCGCTTGAAGGGCCTTCCAGCCATCGCTTTCCAACACGAACTCGACCATTTGAACGGCATCATGTTCTACGACCACATCAACCCGAATGACCCGTATAAGGAAATCGAAAATGCTTCGGCCATCGACCTTCAAGCTGAAACAGTGGAATGACAAAACCCCGCCTCCATTTTATTGAGGCGGGGTTTTTCTATGGAAGTTAAAAACTTCTAAACTAGCTAAAAAATTACCGGCTCAAGCCAAGGAACTCGAATGCGCTAGCGAGCCCGCCTTCGTCGACGTGCCCTGTAATGTGGTTGGCGCGTTTTTTCGTTTCTTCGTGGCCGTTCGCCATTGCAACGCTGAAACCGGCGATTTCCATCATTTGAAGATCGTTCAATCCATCGCCGAACGCAATCGTATCTTCCAAGCGATGCCCAGTCGCGCGGATCAATTGCTTGATGCCTTCCGCTTTGCTGCCGCCTTTTGGAAGAATGTCGCACGATACACGGTGCCAGCGGACAAAATCCACGTTCTGGAATTCTTCATGGTATTGGCTTTCTTCGTGCTCTTCACAGAATACGAGCGCCTGGTACACATCATTCGTACGGTAGAAATCTTTGTCCATTTCCGGATGAGGGAATTTTAAGCTCTTGATGCTCTCGTCGATGTCCGGATGAAAATCGATGGAAGACACCATCTTATGCTCGTTCAAGAAGACTAGCGGATGGTCGCGCTGCTCTGCAAACGCCAATACTTTTTCCAAGGTCTCCGAATCAATAGCCTGTTTATGCACCGCTTCATTTTCAAACGCAATGTACTGGCCATTGAACGTAATATACGTATCGATCGATAATTCCTCTAGAAGCGCACCGATCATAAACGGCGCACGTCCCGTCGCGATGGCCAGCTGGTGCCCGTTCGCGCGGGCTGCAATCAATGCTTGTTTGGTAGCTACCGGCAATTGTTTGTTCGTATCGAGCAAGGTGCCATCGATATCCAATAATAATAATTTCGGCATATTCCTATCTCCAATCTTTTGGGGCATTTCTCAATACACCCTCTTTGCTTTTGTCAGAAAAAACAGTATACTATACATAAGGAGTGGTGAGCCATGCTGAAACGGTTGAAACGCAGACTACTCAGACAGCTCAACGGCATTATGAACAAAAAGAAGATAGCATAAGGTTTGTTTCGGCCCTTCTTAATAAATAGGAGGGCTATTCTTTATTTTAGAACAATGACATGATAATATAAAGAAAGTGCATTTATATTGAACGTGGAAAAAGGAGAGCAAAATATGATTTTTAAAGTATATTACCAAGAAAACCGTTTTGAAGTACCAGTTCGCGAAAACACACAAAGTTTGTATGTAGAAGCTTCCACCGAGCGGGAAGTCCGTCACCACCTGAAGGACCGCAACTTCAACATCGAGCTCGTGCAGCTTCTAGAAGGCCAGCACCTCGAATATGAACAAGCCTCCCAAGATTATAAAGTGGAGTCTATCGACGCATAATGAAATTCGTGAAAAATGATCAAACAGCTGTTTTCGCGCTCGGCGGACTGGGCGAAATCGGCAAAAACACATACGGTGTCCAATTCCAGGATGAAATCATCCTTATTGATGCCGGCATCAAATTCCCGGAAGACGATTTGCTCGGAATCGATTACGTCATTCCGGATTACACTTATTTAGTTAAAAATGCCGATAAAATCAAGGGCCTGTTTGTTACACATGGCCACGAAGACCATATCGGCGGCATTCCCTACCTGCTCAAGCAAGTGAATATGCCAGTTTACGGCGGTAAGCTAGCACTTGGCTTATTGCGTAAAAAACTGGAAGAGCACGGCTTGTTGCGCCAAACGAAAATGATCGAAATCGAAGAGGAAGATGTCATCAAATTCCGCAAAACTTCGGTCAGTTTCTTCCGCACGACCCACAGTATTCCCGATTCATTCGGCGTAGTCGTCAAAACACCGCCTGGCAGCATCGTCCATACAGGTGATTTTAAATTCGACTTCACACCAGTCGGCGAACCGGCCAACTTATTGAAAATGGCCCAAATCGGTAGCGAAGGGGTATTGTGCCTATTGTCTGACTCGACCAATGCTGAAATCCCGAATTTCACCATGTCCGAACGCAAAGTCGGCGAAACGATTAAGGAAATCATGCGGAAAGTCGAAGGGCGTTTGATTTTCGCTACGTTCGCTTCCAATATTTACCGTTTGCAACAAGTGACTGATGAAGCTGTGCGCCAAGGCCGCAAAATCGCCGTTTTCGGCCGCAGCATGGATAATGCCATGACGATCGGACGCGAGCTCGGCTATATCACGGCTCCTGAAGATGCGTTTATCGATACACAAACCTTGAACCGGATGCCCGCCGATAAAGTCGTCATCCTATGTACAGGTTCACAAGGCGAACCGATGGCTGCACTGTCACGCATCGCCAACGGTACACATCGTCAAATCCAGATCCAGCCAAACGATACGGTCGTCTTCTCGTCTTCCCCGATTCCGGGCAATACGAGCAGCGTCAATCGCACAATCAACCTATTGTTCCGTGCAGGGGCTGATGTCATCCATGGTTCATTGAATGATATCCATACATCCGGCCACGGTTCACAGGAAGAAAACAAATTGATGCTGCGCTTGATCAAACCGAAATACTTCATGCCGATCCATGGTGAATACCGGATGCAGGCTCAACACGCAGAACTCGCAGTTGACTGCGACGTTCCACGCGAGAACACTTTCATCATGGAAAACGGTGATGTCCTGGCGCTTGGCCAAGACGAGGCTTCAGTTGCGGGCCGTATCCCTTCCGGCGATGTTTACATCGACGGCAGCGGAATCGGCGATATCGGCAACATCGTCCTTCGTGACCGCCGTGTGCTGTCTGAAGAAGGACTGGTCATCGTCGTCGTCAGCGTCGACAAGAAGAAAAGCCGCATGGTATCAGGACCTGACCTCATTTCACGCGGGTTCGTCTATATGCGCGAATCCGGCACGATGATCTACGAGGCTCAGCAGATGCTGA
>NZ_JAPEHT010000008.1 GCF_028823615.1 Planococcus sp. A6 | reverse complement strand
TTTTTACATAGAAGCAATGGAATAGCCGACCGCAAACAGCACTAAACCAGAAACAAGCGTCGCGGAAATATAAAAGATGCCTTGCTTCCACTGGCCGTCCTCAAAATCCTTCACGCTGTCGAGCGCCATCGTCGAAAATGTCGTGAAGGCGCCGAGAAACCCGAAGATTCCGGAAGCTGCCGGCACACCCGCCCCGAGGCATGCACCGATGATGAGCGAGCCTAGACTGTTGACGAACCAAGTCGCAAGTTTCGGCTGGCGCGCACGATTCTCCACCGCCATATAGCAGAGATAGCGGGCCACGGCACCAAGAAAGCCGAATATCGAGATGCTGATCATTCGACCGCCCCCTTGCGCCCCGCTAACAACCCCAAAGCCGCTGCAACAATCGATGCGGCCGTCATGCCAAGCGCATACATGATGCCTGTTAATAAGGACGATTCAAGCAGGCGGAACCAATCCGCTGAAAAGGCCGAAAAACTCGTGAACGAACCGATCAGCCCGGTCGAGACGAACAGCCGCGTTCTCGCCGAACGATTCACCAATCGGGCTGCCGCGATGCCGATGATGAAACTTCCGAGAATGTTCGCAAGCCACAAGCCCAGACCCGCCCCGGCGAATTGAAACACAGCCGCGCGGAGAAGCGATCCGGCCATGCCGCCGAACCCTACAGCCAATATGTTTTTCATAAAATCCCCCGAACGTTTTTCTCCAGTATACCTTATTCAGGAATGAGCGTTAATTCGGCTCCTTCCACATCGCCTTCGATGCGGGTTTCATGAAACTCGCCTTGCGCCCATTTGTCGACTTGGTTATGGAAAAAGTCGGATTTCACGTGGCCGCTCAGCCCTGGCCCGACAATGTGATAGGCTTTCGACAAATCGGCAAGGTCTGCCACAAAACGCCAAGAGGCCCCGTGATCGACATCTCCATCATCATTGAAGGCCGCTGCCTGAACGGTAATATTCGAGCCGCCCACCGGCACCTTGTCCGGATTCAAGAACCGCTCGAGAATCGGTGAAGCCCCCGCGACAGGATGCGGGAAGGTCAACTGATGGTATTCGCCCCATTCCCAGTCTTGCGGATCGCTGCCTTGTTCAGCTTCGATATCATCGAGAGCAAGATCGAGCGAATCAGCGAGCCATTTCCCTGTACCGCCATATTCACGGACCCATGCGCCCTCGTCTCCTTCAAAAGCTTGGCGCAACATAGCGTCAGTGATATGGTTTTTGCCTGACAGCATATCGTAGACATCTTCAGGAAATTGTTCTTCGAATAAGGTGTCCGGCAATTGGCGCATCCATGTATGGAACACGAAAGGCGCTGCTTGCCCTGCACTGTCGACTTGGTCCCATTCCCGCAGCATCTTGAATAATTCTTCATGCTCATCCGTCAATTTTTCGACTTCTGCCATCATCCCTTCGAGAAATTCTGCAGCGTACAGATTTTTCTGGTCCATCTGCAAGGCCATCATATCTTCCGCAGTCAGTTTATCGTTCCCTTCGAGCACTTCTGCAATGCGCTCATAGCGATAAGGTTGCGCCCAGAAATCCGTAATATGGTACGGATAGCTATCATCTATGACTTGGTTATTGGCGGTCGCGATAAAGCCGGATTCCGGATTGACCGAACGCGGCAATTCATCGAACGGCACATAGCCGTCCCAGCCATATTCAGCAGAATCACCCGGCACCGGCAATTGCCCATCGCCTTGCTTGCGGATTGGAATACGCCCGTTCGCTTTGTATGCAATGGTGCCGTCAGTCGATGCGAATACGAAATTCTGTGCAGGCGCCTGGAAATCTTCCAAAGCCGTTTCGAATTGTTCCCAGTTCTCCGCTTTATTGAAATTCAGCACGGCCTGCAGCTCAAGCGTCGGCTCAAGCGCGGTCCACTGCATGGAAAAGACGGCGGAAGGCTCTTCTTCTTCATATAAGACCGGCGATACGACCGGGCCATGGCGGGTGACGAGCACTTCGAAATCGACCGTCTCCCCGTCTTTTACTCGGATCGGTTCTTCCAGCACTTCTGCTTGCTCCCACTGGCCTTCATAGCGGAACTGTGTCGGATCGTCAGGGTTTGGCGTTTCGATATACAGATCCTGTACATCCGGTCCGACATTCGTCACGCCCCACGCGATCTGTTCGTTATGCCCGAGAATGATTCCCGGAATGCCAGCGAAGATGACCCCGCTGACATTTTGTTCAGGGGACTCCAAATGCATCTGGTACCAAATGGATGGCGTGCTGAGCCCGAGATGCGGATCGTCTGCTAGTAGCGGCAGCCCGCTTTCTGTCTTATCGCCTGAAACGACCCAGTTATTGCTGCCGTTGAACTCTGGCGGAATGACCGACGGATCGAACGCACCTGCGACCGACACTGGCCGCTTTTTATTGGCCGCCAAAATAGCAGGCGCTTCTTCCGGATAGCGGATGAACAGTTCACGCGCTTTATCTTCCGGGAATTCATTCAATGCCCAATGCCGGACAGCGAGCGAATTCCAATGGCCGCCGAGATCATAAGCCATGAATTTGCCGATCGCCAAAGAATCGACAGGCGTCCACGGTTCAGGCTCATAGCCGAGCAGCGCGAATTCATAGCTGAGGCGCTCCTCTTCTTTCGCTTCTTCTATATACGCATTGACGCCTTCCGCATACCATTCGAGCACTTGTTTCGCTTCTTCCCCGTAGCCGGACCAAGACGCTTCCCCGGCGCGGCGCAAACTGAAGGTGCGGAAATATTTATCGGTATCGACGGCTGCTTCCCCGATCACTTCAGCCAAGCGGCCGCTTGCTTGCCGCCTCGATAAATCCATCTGGAACAATCGGTCCTGCGCCTGCACATAGCCTTGCGCCCGGTACAGGTCCGCATCGCTTTGCGCTTGGATATGCGGCACGCCGATATCATCCCGTACGACGGTCACTTGTTCTTCCAGCACGGGTACAGCTACTTCCCCTTCAATGACTGGTTTCGACTTCGATATGTAAGCGTTTGCAAAAATTCCTACAACGGCGGCCAATGCAATCAGCGACCCGAATGCAATCAATAGCCATTTCCCCCATTTTTTCTTTTTCATCATTAGATCCCCCTTTTTGCTTTTCATTCGACTGGCGCCGTGGAAAATCCTTCCTAAGCATCAAAAAAAGCTTGCCGCAGAGGCAAGCTTAGTTGACGAAATCTTCTTCTCCAAGCACCAGTTTCACTTTCGGCACTTGTTTCTTTTCAGTAAGGACGTACAGCACATCCCCTTTTCTGAGACGCGTCGTTCCAGTTGGCATGACGAGCTTGCCGGAACGGATAATAGCACTGATCAAGGTCTGGTTCGGCAGGCCGATCGTCTGTACCAACTGGCCAGCGAAAGGCGATTTCTCCGATAATTCAACTTCAAGCATTTCTGCATTGGCACGGTCCATCGACACCAATTCCAAGGAATGGATTCGCTTTGGAACCGGACGGCCGTTCAACCCAAGTTTCTCGGCAAAAAACGAGATGGTCGAACCTTGCAGCAACGCAGACGTCAGCACGATGAACGAAACGATATTGAAAAACAGGATGCTATTTTCCATGCCGGCGAGCATCGGGAACGTCGCTAGAACGATTGGCACCGCTCCACGCAACCCTGCCCAGGACATGAACAGCTTTTCTTTCAAATCATAATCGAAGAACGCCGTACTGATGAAGACGGCGATTGGGCGCGCTACGAAAATCAACACGAACGATAGCACAAGCCCTTTCCAAATAAGATCCCAATCAGCCAATTGGCTTGGGAAAACGAGCAGCCCCAGAATGACGAACATGACAATTTGCATAAGCCAAGCGAACCCTTCATGGAAGGATACGATCGAATAGCTATGCGTCAAATCACGCGTCCCGATCACCAGCGCTGCCAAGTAAACCGCAAGCAGACCACTGCCGCCAAGGACAGCTGTAAAGCTATAGATGAAAATCGCAAAGCCTGCGGCAAGTACCGCATAAAGGCCCGATGCATCAAGCCGGATCCGGTTGATGGTCCATGACGCGAAAAATCCAAGTGCCAATCCCAGGACCAAACCAAGCCCCATTTGAAGCAGGAAGCTGCCGAGCATCGTCCAGACCGATGAATCTGGGATCATGATCAATTGCACGAAAGCGATGGTCAAAAACATCGCCATCGGATCGTTCGTTCCTGACTCCGCTTCGAGCGTTGAGGAGATTTTGGCTTTGATGTTTTGGCCTGCGAGAACGGAAAATACCGCTGCGGCATCCGTCGAACCGACGATAGACCCAAGCAGCAAAGCCTGCAGCCAAGTCAAATCAAAAACATAATACGCTGCGACAGCCACAATGCCTGTCGTGATCAAAACCCCAAGCGTCGCCAGGACGATCGAACCGCCAAGAACCGGGCGGATATGCTTCCACTGGGTTTGCAAACCGCCTTCGAAGAGGATAATAATGAGGGCAACAATTCCGACCATCTGGGCAATTTCTGCATTGGAAAAGTAGATGAGACCTGAAACATCACTGCCTAACACCATGCCGAGGAACATAAACAAAACGAGCGAGGGAACGCCGGCGCGAGCAGATACTTTCGTCATCAAAACGCCAGCAAGTAGGAAGATCCCGCCGATCAAGATTATACCGTCTACACTAAAGCTCTGTATATTGACCACCCACTCCGCAAATTACTTTGAATTCATTATACCATAATAATGGCCCTACTTAAAAAAGCGTGGCACTCCTTCTAAGGGAGTGCCGCTAGTTTAAATCAAGCCATTTCTTCGCCGACGATTTTCACTTCAAGCTCCAAATCGATGCCGAATTTTTCGAACACCGCTTTTTTCACCATTTCAATCGTTTGAATGTAGTCATTGGCGGTCGCGTTGTTTTTATTGACGATAAATCCGGCATGTTTTGTCGAAACTTCCGCACCGCCGAATCCCTTGCCCTGCAATCCGCTTTCCTGGATCAGCTTACCGGCAAAATTGCCCGGTGGCCGTTTGAAGACACTTCCGGCAGAAGGGAATTCAAGCGGTTGCTTGCTTTCCCGCTGGAACGTCAATTCATCCATTTTCGCGTCGATGAAACGCTGCTCGCCGATTTCGAGACCAAACTCGGAAGCAAGGACATAAAAGCCTTTTTTCGTGATGATGCTTTTGCGGTAGCCGAGTTCCAGCTCGTCTTTCGTCAAGACCAGCTTTTCCCCTTCTTTGGTCAAGACGGTCGCCCGGACGATGACGTCTTTGATCTCGCCGCCGTATGCGCCGGCATTCATCGCCATCGCGCCGCCGATCGAACCCGGGATGCCGCAGGCGAATTCCAAGCCTGTCAGCTGGCTGTCCGCTGCTGCGCGGGATACTTTCTTAATATCTGCGCCCCCTTGGGCAATCACAGTTGTTCCGTTAATCATGATGCCGTCCAATTTCTTGAACGTCAGCACGATTCCACGGACGCCGCCATCGCGGACGACCATATTAGAGCCGTTCCCAAGCATCAAAAGCGGAATATCATTGTCATATGCGTATTTTACTGTATAAGCTACTTCATCTTCAGTTGTCGGTGCTACAAATATATCGGCCGGCCCGCCCATTTTCGTCAATGTATGCAAATGCAGAGGCTCGTCCATTTTGACGTGATCTTCTGCCACAAAACGGCGCAGATCCGTCAACCAAGTTTCTTTCATCATTCCAAGCAAATCCCTTCTAAACTTTTCGCTCTTAATAGTATCCATTTTTCATCATGTTTTGACAAGCGATATTGCCTTGTTAAGGACTAAAGTCCGGATAAATTTTATCTCTAATTAAAACTATTTTAATTAAAACCTATTGACTTCGAGATATTAGTTGTTTATAGTAAGGCTAACACATACGAAATTGGAGGAATTACTCATGAAAAAATGGACAGTAGACCAAGCGCATTCAGAAATCGGATTTTCCGTAAAACATATGATGATCTCAAAAGTGAAAGGCTCTTTCGCTTCATATGAAGCACAGGTGGAAGCAGATGAAAACAACTTGGAAAACGCTTTGATCGATTTCAAAATCGATGTAACAAGCATCGATACCAATAACGAAGACCGCGACAATCACTTGCGTTCAGCAGACTTCTTCGACGCTGAACAGCATCCCTATATCACTTTTAATGCAACAGACATCCGCAAAAAAGACGAAGACGAATACGAACTCGCAGGCGATTTGACGATTAAAGGCGTAACGCGCCCGGCGAAATTCGAAGCGGAATATGGCGGCAAAGCCACTAACCCTTGGGGCGTTGAAGTCGTCGCTTACAACGTCAACGGCAAAATCAATCGCAAAGATTTCGGTTTGACATGGAACCAGGCGCTTGAAACAGGCGGCGTGCTTGTCGGCGAAGACATCAAATTGAACTTGGAAATCCAAGCGAACCCAGCATAAGTAAGCATAAAAAAAGAAGCAGCCGTCGCTGCTTCTTTTTTTCTACGTTTTATATGCCGCCTTCCAATTTCTTCAGCGGTTTCACAGCAGGTCCTTCCAATACTTCCCCGGTATGTGAGAAACGCGAGCCGTGGCATGGGCAATCCCAGGAGGTTTCAGCATCGTTCCACGCTACGTCGCAACCCATATGTGTACAAGTCGGTTTGACAAGATGCACTTGGCCATATTCATCTCGGTAACCCCCCGCTTTTTTGCCGTCCACTTTGACAAGCCCGCCCTGCCCTTTTTCCAAGTCGTCGATGGTCTTGGAGGCTTTTTTCAGTTTGCCGCTGACCAGTTCTTTCGCCACTGATGCATTGTCTTTTAAGAAGCTTGCTGCATCGGCCGTTTTCACTTTCGGTCGCGTCGGATCGAATAGCGCAGCGTATGGGTTGTCACGCCCGACGATTTGATCGGTCAGAATCCGGCCGGCAATAGCGCCGTTCGCCATGCCCCATTTATGGAATCCGGTGGCGACGAGGATATTTTCATAACCCGCGGTGATCGTGCCAACGTACGGGATTTTATCCAAAGTCGTCATATCCTGCGACGACCAGCGATACGGAATGTCTTCTGCAGCAAAATAATCCTCGCCGAACTTCGCCAGGTTCTCGTAATGTTCCATCGTGTCGACGGAGCTTTGGCCCGTTGCATGGCCGTCTCCGCCGAGTAGCAAGAGTTTTTCCCCGTCCTCTCCCGGCGTAAACCGGATGGAGCGGGATGGGCTGTCGGCGCTGATGTACATGCCTTCTGGAATCTTGCCATTGGTCCGGACGGCAATGGCATAGGAGCGGTTGACTGACAGCCTGGAGAAATACATGCCGTCGAAATCGTTGAACGGATAATGCGTCGCAACGACTACTTTATCGCACGATAAATGAGATAGGTTTTCCGTCTGAATGACCGGGTCTTTTTTGCTCAGGATTTTCATGGCGCGGCTTTGTTCGTGGATGTCTACGCCCATTTTCTCCATTTCTTTTACGAGACCGGTCAAGAATTTCACCGGATGGAATTGAGCCTGGTTACGCATGACGAGCGCTTCTGTCACTGGGAACGGCAGCTCTGACTCTTCGCGCGCAAGCCCCCCGTCGATACCCAGCTGCTGGTACGCTTCCGCTTCTTTCTCCAATAACTTCACCGTGGAATCTTTCGTCGAATAGATGAACGCATCCTGGTGTGAGAAATCGCAATCGATGTTCAGTTCTTTTGCCGTTCCTTCGATAAACTTCAAGCCTTCCATATTGGCTTCGTAATAAAGCTGCGCTTGTTTTTGCCCAACGAGTTTGATCAGCGGCGCGTAATACAGGCCGTGCTGAGCCGAAATCTTCGCGGTCGTATAGCCTGTAACGCCATCGATCAATTTGCCGGCATCAAGCAATGTCACTTTCTTACCTTCTTTCGCCAACAAATATGCTGTGATGACACCGGCAATGCCAGCCCCTACTACCGCAACTTCCGTAGATTTGTTGCCGATAAATGCCGGGTAATCCGGCAATTCCTTGTACGCTCTCCAAAAAGACTCGTTCGATTCGGGAATACGGCTTTGTTGTTCATTTTGAGACATGCTGCCCCTCCTTTATTGAATGTTTTGCTTATTGACTGTCTACCCCTATGTGGAAATTGCTAATCAATTAATGGACGAAGGGTAGCTGAGTCCATTAATTTGCGACGCATCTGCAAAGCAGATGTGGGAGCAAGCGAATGCACGAGGCTTGAGCAAAGTGAAAGTCGAGCAAATAAATAAACGACAAGCCGCTGAGTTCAATCATTGGCGAGGTCCAGACACTAGCAAATTTAAACAAAAAAAAGACGGAAACGCCGAAGCGTTCCCGTCTTTTTCATACATTATGCATTTACTTTAGAAAGTGATCCTGCTGTTTCTTTCACGCGTTCCATGCCGTCTGCGATAATTTGCTCAGCGCGGTCAGGGTACATATTGTGGCCTTCGATAATAACTTCTTCGATATCCGTGATGCCGAAGAAGTTCATGATGGCACGGATGTAGTTGACGCTCATTTCGCTAGGCGCCATTTCTGGTGTCGAATAGACTCCACCGCGTGCGTTCAAGATGATGACTTTTTTCTCTGGAACTAGGCCGACTGGACCTTCTTCTGTGTACTTGAAGGTCATGCCTGCACGGTAGACATAGTCGATGAATGTTTGCAAAGCCGCAGGAATTGTTTTATTCCACAACGGGAATGCGAACACGACTACATCAGCATCCATGAATGCGTCCATCGCCTTGTTGGCTGCTGTCAAGATGCGCTGCTCCAATTCAGTCAATTCTTCCGCTTGTGCGGATTTTTGCATGGCATCGAAGAAATCCTGCCCGAAATACGGCATGTCTTCTGCGAATACGTCAAATGTATTGACCTCTGCATCTGTCTTTAAGTTCTCCATGAATACTTCGTGCATTTTACTTGAAACGCCCTCAGAAGCCGGACGGTTATTGGCTTTTACGACTAAAATGTTTTCCACTTGTAAAACTCCTTTATACTATTAATATTATTCTTTAATTCGAGACTTTTTAATTATAAGTAATTCGAGATACAAAGTCAACGCGCTTGCTTGGCTTATTCGCCGTCGCAGGAATCTCCTGTGCAAAAGCTTGTTTTCGCTTTTCCAATCGGCTTCAATGCCGGGCGCAAACCTTCTTCTTCAGCGATTTGTTCTAATGCCTCAATGAACGCTTCAAGCGGCTGCGCGCCAGAAATTGCATACTTTCGGTTAACGACGAAAAACGGGACGCCTTGTACACCGATTTGCCCGGCTTCTTGGATGTCGCGCTCGACCTCGCCCTGGAATTGATCCGAATCGAGAACTTCCGCTGCCTGTTCGCGATCAAGCCCTGCTTTTTCAACAATCGACAGCAAGGTCTCCGCATTGCTGATATTATGCGCTTTTTCGAAGTAATGGTGCATCAACAGTTCGGTCAATTGATGTTCTTCGCCTTGTGTGGCGGCCCATTTGACGAGTCGGTGTGCAGAAAATGTATTGGCGTGGGGCATGTTCTCCACGTCGTAATGCAGATCGAACGCTTTTGCTTGTTGTGCCACGCCCGCTGTCATTTCCTTTGCCCGTTCGAGGCTTTGCCCCATCTTTTCAGCCAAGTGTTCATAAGCAAATCTATTGGAATCCACTGGAGCTTGCGGGTCCAATTCGTATGCTTTAAAGGTAATCTCCGCTTGGCTTTCGTAGCCTGAGCGTACGAGTGCTTGTTCCAATGTGCGCTTTCCTATATAACAGAATGGGCAAACGTAATCTGACCAAACTTCAATTTTCATAACTACTCACCTCGCCCCTTACTATAGCAATGACATAGATACGCCACAATTTTTTTGCTTGAAAATAATTCCCAGCACAAAAAAACTGACTCCCCATAGGGAATCAGCTTAAAGCTTCGGTAATGACCGGAACAATTTGTTTTTTTCTTGAGACGACGCCCGGCAACATCACACGGTTGTTGACGACGATTGACTCGAAGGCCGATTCGATGATGTCTGAGCGGCGGCCAAGGACGATCGCTTCCGAGTTATTGTTCAGGATATCCGTAACGACGAAAGCAAAAAGGTCCAAGTCTTTGGCCGCGACTGTATTGTTGATGAGCACTTCCAATTCCGCCTGGCGCTCCAGTACTTCCGCTACATCGATGGCGTTGACTTGCGCCACTTCAAAGCGGTGGTCGCCTGCTTCAAATTCCTTGGAGTCGAGTGAAATTAAATCTTCCAGCGTTTTATTGCTTAAATCAGCGCCAGCTTTTAACAAGGCAAGGCCGTACTCCTGTGTATCAACCCCGGCGATATCCGCCAGTTCCTTCGCTGCTTGAATGTCCTGATCGGTGCAGGTCGGGGATTTAAACAGCAAGGAATCCGAAATGATGGCCGATAGCATCAATCCCGCGATGTCAGCCGGGACTTCGACAGCATGCTCTTTATAGAGCTTCAAAAGAATCGTCGCTGTACATCCGACAGGCTCAGCACGGAAATAAAGCGGATCGGTTGTTTCGAAATTGGCGATTCGGTGATGGTCAATGACTTCGGTTACTTGGACTTCATCGATATCGTCGATGCTTTGCTGGCGCTCGTTATGATCGACCAAGATGACTTGCTTCACTTCGTCTGAAGCGCGTTTCACCAGACGGGGATTTTGCGCTTTAAAATGTTCGAGTGCAAAGAGCGTCTCATTGTTTGCTTCACCGAGGCGAATGGCTTCAGCATCCATCCCGAGCTCTTTCTTCAGATGGGTATATGCAATTGCCGAACAGATTGAGTCAGTGTCCGGATTTTTATGACCTAATACAAAAACTTTTGACATGAATAATGGCCTCCTGGCTTGTGTAGTTTCTGAGATTATTCTATCACAAATCTCCTCTCCAGAAAAAATCTGCTACTGAAAACCTAGTGTTATACAGTATTACACCAACTAAATACGGAAATGATTTTAGAATTATCAGTATTTTTAAAGTTTAGTGTGTACTTTAGCATACCTGAATGGTATTATATGACTAACTAATCCTATGTTTTTGGAAGGAAGAGGTGCCAGTGACTATATTATTGGAAAAGAAATACATTCCCCTGTCTCATTATTTTCAGGCTGCAACAAATTCCAGCATCCGTTTGACCTTTTCGGAAATCGAGCAGATCATGGGCCAGAATTTACCGAATGCCGCTTACTTAAACAAAAGTTGGTGGAAAAAGTCGAAGCCCCCTGCAAAACATTTTCACGCTTGGATGGACGCCGGCTACCGCGTGACGGAAGTCGAGCCCGACCGCTATGTCGTCTTCGAAAAGGCGGACGCCAAGAACACAGTAGCTGACACGGAGACGGAAGACAAAGATATTTTGTTGATCCGCACCGCTGAACACGGGGATGCCCGCTCGTTGGCCTTGCTCCAAAAAGCCGTGGAGGCCGAATCCGACTTCATGCTTTACGGCAAGGATGAGCGTTCCCTCTCCACACAGCGTGTCCGCAAGCAAATCATCGAATGGAAGCAAAGCGGCCATTCTACCATCATCATCGCCATCTTGAACGGCCAACACGTCGGCTATTTAATGGTCATTGGCAATGAAGCGAAGCGGGCATCACACCGCGCCTCACTGGTCCTCGGCCTCCTAAAAGAAGCCCAAGGCAAGGGCATCGCCAAATCACTCCTCGAAAAAGCTGAAGAGTGGGCCAAACAAAAAGGCATCAGCCGCTTGGAATTGACGGTCCTTGGAGCCAACGAACGCGCCCGCAAGCTATATGAAAAAACCGGGTTCGAAGCAGAAGGCACACGGCGCCGTTCGCTCATCATCGACGGCAAGGAACACGACGAAATCTACTTGGCCAAGTTTTTGGACTAAGCCAAAATTTAAAAATGCCCGTGCATTTTTCGTTGTGTTGATCAATTCAATACCGTTAACCATAGATACAGCCCGGTCAAGGTGATGAACAAAGTCGGGACGGTGAGGATGATGCCGACTTTGAAATAATAGCCCCAGCTGATTTCGACGCCTTTCGTCTTCAATACATGAAGCCATAAAAGTGTCGCAAGCGAACCGATCGGCGTGATTTTCGGGCCGAGGTCGGACCCGATGACATTGGCATAAATCAAAGCGTCGCGCATGACGCCGTTCGTATTCGTTTCGGCAATGGCAAGCGCATTAATCATGACAGTCGGCATATTGTTCATGCCCGACGATAGGATTGCTGCGATAAAGCCCATGCCGATCGTCGCCGTATACAGGCCGTGCCCCGCTGTCCATTCAATCGCCTGGGCGAGAACCGAGGTCAAGCCGACATTGCGTAATCCGTAGACAACGACGTACATGCCGATCGAGAAGAAAACGATCGCCCATGGTGCGCCTTTTAGCACCGTCATCGTTTCGACGTGCTTGCTATTGCGTGCAATCGCCAAGAAGATGATCGCGATTGAACCGGCGATCAAGGAAACCGGGATCTCAAGCGATTCGCTCATGAAGTAGCCGATTAGCAAGATCGCAAGAACGACCCAAGACAGGCGGAAAATGCGGATATCTTTGATTGCAGTATCCGGTTTTTTCAACACGCCAGGGTCAAAACGGCCCGGAATGTCTTTTTTGAAGAATAAGTACAGCACAAGCATGCTCGCCAGTATGCTGAATAAGTTCGGAACCACCATATGCAATGCGTATTCCGTAAACCCGATGCCGAAGAAATCAGCCGAGACGATATTGACCAAGTTACTGATGACAAACGGCAATGACGCCGTATCGGCGATAAAGCCGGATGCCATGATAAATGGCAAAATCATCGTATCGCGGAATTTCAAGGCCCTTACCATCGCCAAAACGATTGGCGTCAGAATGAGCGCTGCGCCGTCATTGGCGAAAAGCGCCGCTACGACCGCACCAAGAAGTGTAACGAGGAAAAACATGCGCAAGCCGCTGCCTTTGGCAAAGCGCGCCATATGTAAGGCTGCCCATTCAAAAAATCCGATCTCATCCAAAATCAAGGAAATGATGATCAAAGCGACAAAAGTTAATGTCGCATTCCATACGATCCCCGTTACGTCCCACACGTCGCCGAAGTCAACGACGCCGAATATCAAGGCGACAACTGCCCCCGCAATGGCCGACCAGCCGATCGACAAACCACGCGGCTGCCAGATGACAAACAGCAAGGTCACCAGAAAAATAATAATCGCTAACCAAACATCCATTTCAATTCCAACTCCTTAATTGCAATTCACTTTCTTGCCTTCCGCAACGAGCGATTCAACTGTGCGTTCGGGTTCCGGCAGCATCGCAAGAAGCGATGACAGCACCTCGAAAAGCTCATGTTTTTCATTGAGCGACCAGATCGTCCAGCGCCCGCGCTTTTCTTCACAGATCCATCCCGCCTGCTTGAGTTTGCGCATATGCTGGCTGATGGCCGGTTGCGACATATCGAGCAGCTCCGTGAATTCACAGATGCACAATGCCTCTTTCGATAAGTATTTCAAAATCAGCATGCGGGTTTCGTCGCTTACCGCTTTCAAGCTCTGTTCCATTTGTTTATAGTCCATTTCAGTCACCTCTTTTTGGCAATGGGTTTATTATATAAGCAATCACTTATGTATGCAAGAGGGCATTTCGATTTCCGAACAATTTCCGATACAAAAAAACCGCCCCAGTAAAGGGAGCGGTTCCAGCTTGTCGAGAAAGGTAAGAAATCGTATTTTCCGAAGCTTATCGCTCGCTTTCCGTGGGCTCGCGCCCAAGCCTCCTCAGCCGCTTCGCAGCTTGCGGGGTCTCGGTCGTCTCGCTGATCCACTCGAGTCGAACGAACACTTCTCCAAATACTTAGATAGGTCATTGATTTTTGAATGTCGAAAAGATGATCCCATTTTATTTCATAACTGATTCATAGCCTTCTTCAACACTTTAAAACCGCCCCAGTAAAGGGAGCGGTTTGGATAGTTCCTTATTTGTTTTCAAGCAATTTCAGTGACTCGCGGTTGAATGCCGGGATATCATCCGGCTGGCGGCTTGTGACCAATTGATCTTGGCAGACAGCCACTTCTTCGTCAACAACAGTTGCGCCAGCGTATTCCATATCGACTTGGATCGATTTGAATCCTGTCGCTTTACGGCCTTCCAAAGCTTTCGCCGTGATCAATAGCTGCGGCCCGTGGCAGATCGCAAAGACCGGTTTTTTGGCATCCATGAACGCTTTCGTAAATGTCACGAAACGATCATCCCCGCGCAATTGGTCCGGCGAAAATCCGCCAGGCAATAGCAGTGCATCGAATTCGTCCGGGTTCACTTCGTCAATGCCTTTATCGATGGTAACAACTGCTTCACCTTGTTTGCCGGTTACTTTCTTGCCAGCTTCCTTTTCGATATTGATCAGTTCATGGCCAGCTTCGTTAAACGCTTTTGCCGGTTCTGTATACTCCACATCTTCGAACATATCTGTAATTAACGTTGCAATTTTTGCCACTTTCCTTCACTCCTTCTGTTTATGTGCTCCCTCTCAGTATTCCACGAATTGGAAAGCTTAAACATCCGGATTACGGGCGGAATTTCGAGACAAACGGATTTTCCGATTCCCAGAAGCGGTACGGATAATGGACCGCTTCCTGCGAATTCCCTATGCCGACGCGCGGTCCCGTAGATACCGCATGCACTGCATCGCCTCCTGCAATATAAAGCGGGCGATCCGTAAAATGGTGGCCATTATAATCCATCGTGATACCCATCGCCTTCGTCAGTTTGCCTGGGCCGCTTGTCCACTGCTTCATCGGCATATGCTGCCCTCTGCGTTCCGCCATGAACTCGACGCCTTCGACCGGCTCGATGGCACGGATGAGGATGGCGCGCGGCGTTTCTTCCGGCCCGCTGACAACATTCACCAGCGTGTGCGTATGCATCTGGTATGTATACACAAGGCCAGGCCTGCCAAACATCACTTCCGTGCGTTTGGTGCGGCGGTTGCCGAAGCTATGTGCAGCCCGGTCTTCCGCCCCCATATATGCTTCGGTCTCGACGATCCTGCCGGCGACAATTCCGCCGGGCAGTTCATGGACCAGGATCTTACCTAATAAGTCGCGCGACAAATCAAGTGTCGGCGCTTCAAAATAATTCGCATCCAACGGCTCAAACATGCTAATCCCTCCTAACGGCATTATACCGAATGAGGGGCAGTCACTGCATCGATCAAGGGTTCGATATCTTCAATGCGGCCTTCATGGAATGCCTGGACAATCGCGCTGCCGACAATGAAGCCATCGACATCATCACGCAGCCTGTCGACATGGCTTTCTTTCGAGATACCGAATCCTGCATAGACGGGGACAGGGCTCAATTCCCGCACTTTTCGTGTGAAGGCGCCGACTTCTTCCGCCAACTCATCACGGCTTCCGGTAATGCCAGTCACGGTTACCGCATAAACGAATCCTTCCGCCTGCTTGAGGATTTCTTCCAGGCGGCTCTCGATGGTCGTCAAGGTGACGAGTTGAATCAGTACGAGTTCCTGCTGTTTCGCGAACGGTTCAATCAATTGGCGATGCTCGAACGGCAAGTCCGGAATGATGACTCCTGATGCCCCCGCTTTTTTCGCTTCCTGTGTAAAGCGCTCCGCACCGAAGCGAATGACCGGATTCAAATACGTCATGATGACGAGCGGCACTTTCACTTCGAAATCGAAGCGCTGCATTTCATCGAGTACTTTTTCCAGGGTAATGCCTTTATCAAGCGCCCGGTTTCCTGCCGCTTCGATCGTCGGCCCATCAGCGACCGGATCCGAAAACGGAATGCCGACTTCAATCGCCGTTACCCCGCGTTCTTGCAGATACTGGATCTGCTCACCGAGTTTTTCAATTCCGCCATCACCTGCCATGATGTAAGCGACGAAGGCTTTATGTCCTGCTTGTTTCAGTTCTGCTAATCGTTTCATGACAGCCCCTCCAATTTTTCGGCGTATGTCGCCATATCCTTATCGCCTCTGCCGGACACGCAAATGACGAGCAACTCATCCGCCGTCATCGACTGCGCTTGTTTTTTCGCTTGCGCTATTGCATGGGCAGATTCCAAAGCCGGAATGATGCCTTCTAAGCGCGACATTTCAATGACCGATTCAAGCGCTTCGTCGTCTGTGATCGCTTCATACGTCACCCGCCCATTATCCGCTAGATGCGCATGTTCCGGGCCAATGCCCGGGTAATCGAGGCCTGCGGAAATCGAATGTGCTTCCTGCACTTGCCCTGCATCGTCTTGCAAAATTTTCATCATCGCCCCGTGGAGCACGCCTTCCGATCCTTTAGTCAAAGTAGCCGCATGGCGTTCAGTATCCACGCCGTCTCCAGCCGCTTCTGCGCCGATCAAGCGGACCGATGCATCTTCGATAAACGGGTGGAACATGCCAATAGCATTGGATCCACCGCCGACACATGCCACGATCGCATCCGGCAAACGCCCTTCTTTCTCAAGGATCTGCCGCTTCGTTTCCTTGCCGATGACACTTTGGAAATCGCGCACCATCGTTGGGAAAGGATGCGGCCCAAGTGCCGATCCGATCAAATAATGAGTGTCTTCAACATTAGTGACCCAATAGCGCAGCGCTTCGTTCACTGCATCCTTGAGCGTGCCGCTTCCTTTTGTGACACTTTCGACGCGCGCACCCAATAATTTCATGCGGAACACATTGAGCTGTTGGCGTTTGATGTCTTCTTCCCCCATGAATACGACGCAATCCAAATCGAACAACGCACAGATCGTAGCCGTCGCCACGCCATGTTGGCCGGCTCCCGTTTCCGCGACGATTTTGCGTTTGCCCATACGCTGTGCTAGCAAGGCTTGGCCAATGGCATTGTTCACCTTATGGGCGCCGGTATGGTTCAAATCCTCACGCTTCAAATAAATTTTCGGCCCGCCCCACGCTTCGGTCATGCGTGCCGCAAAAGTCAACGGTTGTTCACGCCCGACGTATTCCTTTAAGTAATGGTGATACTCCTTTTGGAACTCCGCGTCGTTTTTGGCATCTTCATAAGCCGCTTCCAACTCTTTGACTGCTTTCATCAAAGTTTCCGGTACAAATTGACCGCCGTAGCGCCCGAAAAAACCTACTGGATCTATCGTCTTCTCCTGTGTTCTCTCCATCGAATCACCCTTTGCCTGTAGTATGAATTGCTGGATTTTCACTTCATCTTTTCGGCCATCCGTTTCTACACCGCTCGACACATCGACCATGAACGGAGCAGTTTGGCTGATGGCTGCTTGCACGTTGTCTCTATTCAATCCGCCCGCTAAAATAAGACGGCTATGGTCCAAATCTACATTTTCCAGCAGGCTCCAATCAAACACATGCCCGCTGCCTCCTCGGTAGTCGGTGCCTGGTGCATCGACCAATATATAATCCGCAATCGAGTTGTTCAGCTTTTCTACATCGTCCGGTGTACGGATTGAGAAGGCCTGAATGACCGGCACTTCGATGCGCCGGATTAATTCGTCCGGTTCATCGCCGTGCAATTGCACCATCGTTAACGGCACCGCCTTAACGGCATTTTCGATTTCTTCGTATGAGGCGTTGACGAATACGCCGATCCGCTGCATGTCATTATTTGCGAGACGCGATAACTCTTGCGCCCGTTCGATCGATACGCGCCGCTTGCTTGGGGCAAAGACAAATCCGATTGCATCCGCTTGTGATGCGGCTTTAACGTGTTGCTCTTCCATTAATCCGCAGATTTTAACACGTGTCATTGCGCTGCCTCCTGTCCTGTTGCCTGGCGAATCCAGGCTGCCGGATTTTCTGAACGCATCAACGCTTCCCCGACCAATACACCTTGTGCGCCGAGTTCGTAAGCTTTGTGCGCATCCGCCGTATCGTTCATGCCACTCTCGCTGATCAGCACCGAGCCACTGTCGAACGCAAATTTCTCAGCCAATTCTGCCGTCCGCTCCAAGGATACTTCAAAAGTTTTTAAATTACGGTTATTGACGCCGATCAATTGCGCCCCGAGCGCGACGGCTTTTTCCAGCTCTACTGCATCATGCACTTCCACGAGGATTTCCAAGCCGAGCGAATCCGCATAGCGGAATAATCGCTCGAGCTCCGTATCTTTAAGCGCTGCGACAATCAATAGAATGATCGTTGCTCCAGCCGCTTGCGCCCGTTCGATCTGGATTTCGCTGACCATGAAATCTTTGCACAATACCGGAACCGAAACCGCGCGCGCCACTTTCTTCAAATCTTCAATGGACCCTTTAAAATATTGCTCATCCGTCAATACAGAAATGGCGGCTGCACCGGCCCCTTCATATTGACGGGCTTGTTCAACGACATCCACTTCCATGCGGATGGCGCCTTTTGACGGCGATGCGCGCTTGATTTCCGAAATGACTCCGCGGCTTTTCCGCAAGCTGTCGATGAGCTTTGGTTTATCCGGATATCGCTCGGTTTTGGGATAACTGTTTTCATAAACAGTGATTTCCTGCCGCTTGGTTTCCATGATTTTGTCCAATATGGTCATACGAGCACCCCCGATGCTAGGCGGTGCAATTCATACACACGCGCCGTTTCGCCTGAAATGATTGATTTTCTTGCCTGATGCACGCCTTCCGCAATGCTTGCGGCACGGCCGCTCACGTAAAGCACCGTTCCCGCATTCAATGCTACTGTATCCAAATAAGCGCTCGGCGTTCCGCCGATGACTTCTTTGAAGATCTCAGCATTGCGCTTCGAATCGCCTCCGCGAATCGCCTCGATCGGCGCGGTTTCAAGCCCGACTTCGTTAGGATGGACTGTCATGCTGCGTTTGCCTTGTTCATCAAAGACGATCAATTGGTTGGTCCCCGCAAGAGATAATTCATCCAGCCCGCCTGCCCCGTGGACAATCGCCCCGCGCTTTCTGCCAAGACGCATCAAGGCATCTGCCATCGGTTCCATCATGTCCGGGCGGTAGACGCCGCTCATTTGGATGGCGATCGGCAAAGGATTCGCCAGCGGGCCGACCAAGTTGAAGATGGTCGGCGTGCCGATTTCCTTGCGCACTTCGCGCAAGCCACCAAGTGCCGGATGGATCGCCGGCGCGAACAAAAAGGCGATGCCTGTCTGTTCGACGAGTGCCGGCAGTTCCTCTACAGCCAATTGAGTGGAAATTCCGATCTCCTCCAATAAATCAGAGCTGCCCGTTTTGCTGGAGACGCTTCGGTTGCCGTGCTTTGCGACGCTCATGCCGCAGCCCGCCAACACGAAAGCCGTCAATGTGCTGATATTGAAGCTAAAGGATTTGTCGCCGCCTGTGCCGCAAACGTCCACCAGCTCGCCTGTTATTTCCGGAAGCTTCACTGCTTTCTCACGCATTGCCAGGACCATGCCAACCAATTCATCAGCCGTCTCACCTTTTTCGTGCAATTCCTTCAAAAATTCTTTCATCTGCTGGCGATCTATGCGCCCTTCCAATAATTCCAACGCTCGCTGTTTCATTGTATGTTCATTCATATTCTCTGCTCTGCTCATCTCAATCTCTCCTCGTCTCGTTTTTAAATGCAAAAATCCCCGCAACCGGGGTCTATTCCGGTTGCGGGGACGGTTTTAACCGCGGTACCACCACGCATTAATGCATTTTGCACTCACTCAAACAGGCTTCTTAAGCCTTTCCCTTTAACGCAGGGATACGTCCGCCATACTCGCTTCCGCTTTCCGGCTGGCTCTCATAAGTCCATTCGCACAGCGCTTCTAATCAGCTTCCACCACCCGCTGACTCTCTAAATAGACGCCACTGCCTACTCGTCTCATTCCTCGATTTACAACTCTTCTGTTCTCGTCTCTGCTAACTCTTCTCTCGAATAGACTTGCCGCTACCAACAAGTTGTCCTTCATACTAAAAGGTTTTGTATATTCTGTCAAGTGACAAACTCCAACTTCTCCACACGCACCGACCAAACGTCTCGGTTCAGCGCACTTTGCTGGTTTTCGCTCCAAGCGCCCGGCCAAGGAAAAAAGGATGGCGATGGCGCTCATCCGCCGTCAAGACCGGTGCCAGGCAGCAGTCATGAACGAGCGACAACCCATACCACTCTTCCCAGCTTTTCGATTTGAAAAACGCCTCGACTTGCCCGTGCTCCGACGTGCCCGGGGCGCACTCTCCCCAAGACAGCCAGTCGGGACGTCCCGCCAGTTCACAGAAATTGCGCCAGAACTTTTCTTCCAAAGCACCGAGCGTCACGAAGCGGCCGTCCTTCGTTTCGTAAATCGCGTAGCTGATGCGCCCGCCACCGATTTCCGGCACACCGTGATCCGCCAAGCCCGCTTTCGTGTAAGCATCGTGATTCGGCAGAAACTCCGCCATCACTTCTGCAAGTGCAATATCCAGATAAGACCCCTCGCCCGTCCGAAACTTCCGGATCAACGCGGCGAGGATCTGTTCAGATGCCAGCAAGCCCCCGGTATAATCGGCGAGCGTATTGGTCGGATGCACTGGCCGGCCGACGTTATCGCGGAGTTGGTCCAAGGCACCCGAAAGCGCAAGGTAATTAAGGTCATGGCTGCCAAGATGCGCAAGCTCACCTGCTTGCCCATACCCCGATAGCGAACAATAGACGATATCGCCTTTATGCTCTTGGACGCTTTCATAATCCAGCCCCAGCTTTTTCATGACTCCCGGACGGAAAGTTTCGATGAGAGCGTCAGCAGAACGCACGAGCTCGAGCATCTCACGCTTGCCGCTTTCGGATTTTAAGTCCAGATGGACGATTTGTTTACCGGCGTTATGCGCGCTATGCACAAGGCCGCCGCCCATACTGCGCGACGGATCACCTGTGGGAGGCTCGATTTTGATGACGTCTGCACCGAGTTCGGCGAGCCGCATGCCGGCAAATGGTCCAGGAACGTAATACGTCACATCCAGGATACGGACGCCCGTCAGCGCCTTTTCCATCTAGAGCCCCATCCGTTTGGCGATGATGGTTTTCATGATTTCATTCGAACCGGCATAAATCGCAGCAACTGGAATGTCACGGTAGCGCCGGGCAATCTTGTATTCTTCCATATAGCCGTAGCCGCCATGCAATTGCATGCAGTCACCCGATATTCTCTTCGCCGTATCCGTCAGCCAGTATTTTGCCATCGACACTTTCGAGACGACGTCTTTTCCGGCCATATGCTCTTCAATTAGGGATTCGAGAAACGCTTTGCCAAGTTCGATTTCGGTCGCCATTTCCACCAGTTTGAATTGAGTGTTCTGGAATGCGCTGATCGGCTTGCCGAATGCTTTGCGGGATTTCACATAATCCATCGTCATCTCCAGCATATCTTCCGATGCGATTTGCGCCGCCAGTGCCACGACGAGCCGCTCCTGCTGCAATTTTTCCATCAAGTATGTAAAGCCTTTGTTTTCTTCGCCGACCAGGTTGGCGACCGGCACTTTGCAATCCTCGAAATATAACTCGGATGTATCCTGCGCATGAAGCCCGACTTTATCGAGCTTGCGCCCTTTCGTAAACCCTGGCGTCCCTTCTTCGACCATCAAGAGCGAAATGCCTTTATGCTTCGGTTCCGCTTTCAAGTCGGTCTTGACGACCACCAACACATGCGTCGAATTGATGCCGTTGGTAATAAAGGTTTTCTGGCCGTTGACGATATAATGATCGCCGTCTTTAACAGCCGTGGCCGAAATATTGGCGAGGTCCGATCCAGCGCCTGGTTCTGTCATCGCAATTGCGGTAATATACTCACCGCTGATGCAGCCCGGCAGCCAATCCTGTTTCTGCTGTTCTGTTCCATATGCTTCAATATAAGGGACGGTAATATCATTATGCAGCCCGACACCCGTCAAGCTCGCTCCGACGCGCTCCATTTCTTCACCGATAATGACGCCGTAGCGGAAATCAAGACCAAGCCCGCCGTACTGTTCTTCGACTTGAGGGCATAAAAACCCCATATCGCCGAGCTGTCTCCAGAACGACTTCGGGATCAGGCGGTCTTTTTCCCATTGTTCATAATGCGGCACCGCTTCTTTTTCCAAAAACTTGCGCAAGGATTTGCGGAACATCGTATGCTCTTCTTCTTCAAAACGATATCTTGCCATTTTTCCCATTCCCCTTTTCTTACTTTATTTGGGCTGCATGCGGATCGCGCCGTCCAAGCGGATCACTTCGCCATTCAATAATGGATTTTCCACAATGCTTTCGACCAGTTTCGCATATTCAGCAGGGTGTCCGAGACGCGTCGGAAATGGCACGGTCGCAGAAAGCGAAGCGATGGCGGATTCCGGCAAGCCGTCGAACATCGGCGTTTTCATGAGACCCGGCGCAATTGCCATGACGCGGATGCCGTCACGCGCGAATTCACGCGCAATCGGCAAGGTCATCGAGACGATGCCGCCTTTTGATGCGCTATAGGCCGCTTGCCCGATCTGCCCTTCAAATGCTGCGACGGATGCAGTCGAAATGATGACTCCACGTTCCCCTTGCTCAGCCGCCGCAACAGCGCGCAAGACGTTGAAACTGCCAATCAAATTGACTTGGATGACTTGTTCGAAACGCTCAAGTGCAAGCGGCTTCCCTTTCGACACGACTTTTCCGGGCGTGCCGATGCCTGCGCAGTTGACCAGGAGATTGACATGGCCAAGCTGACCGACCGCCTTTTTCACATTCTCTTCCACATTTAGTGCGTTTGTTACATCCGTTCCGAGATAACTGACTTGCCCTTCACTGAAATCAGCCATCACCTGTTGTGCACGCTCTTCGTTCAAATCAAAGATCACGGCGCGTCCGCCGTTTTTTGCGATATGGCGTACGGTCGCTTCACCAAGGCCCGATGCGCCGCCCGTGACAATGGCTGTCACTTTAGAAAAATCCATTTCATTCTCCCCTTTGGCTGTGTCTTTATCTAGTTAATTGATTCGTTCAATGATCGTTGCATTGGCCATCCCCATGCCTTCGCAAATCGCCAGCAAGCCGTAGCGACTGCCAGAGCGTTCCAGTTCATGCACAAGCGATACTAATAATTTCGTGCCGGTCGCGCCTAAAGGATGACCCAGTGCAATGGCGCCACCGTTGACGTTGAGCTTGTCCGGATCTCCCCCGATATCCGATAGCCATGCGAGCGGAACAGGCGCGAATGCTTCATTCACTTCATAGCGGTCCATATCTTCGATTGACAGACCGGCTTTCTCCAGCACTTTTTTCGTCGCGGCGATGGGTCCCGTCAACATCAAAGTCGGATCCGATCCCACAACCGTGCGGGCAAGTATACGCGCTTTCGGTTTTAAGCCAAGTTCCTGCGCTTTTTCTTTTGACATCAATAAAACAGCGGACGCCCCATCGCTCATTTGGCTAGCGTTGCCTGCTGTGATGACACCTTGTTCATCGAATGCTGGCTTTAAGCCGGCGAGCACTTCTTCGGTCGTTCCAGGTCTCGGTCCTTCGTCCGTCGTGACTTTCTGGAAATCTCCTTGTTCATCGGATACATCAATTGAGACGATTTCCTTGTCGTAAAGCCCTGCATTGATCGCGCGCTGCGCACGTTCGTGGCTCTTCACTGCGTAAGCGTCCAGTTGCTCGCGGCTGAACCCCCATTTTTCAGCAATGCGTTCTGCTGAAAGCCCTTGATTGATGATTTCGTATTGATCGGTCAGTTTTTTACTCGGCTTCGCCCCTTGCATATTGGAGAACATCGGGACGCGCGTCATGCTTTCCACACCGCCCGCAATAACAATGTCCATATCGCCGGAAAGAATCGCCTGCGCACCGAAATGAACAGCTTGCTGACTCGATCCGCATTGGCGGTCGATGGTGACCCCCGGCACAAAGTCCGGGAATCCGGCAATCAATGCCGCCGTTCTGGCGATATTGCCGCCTTGCTCACCCGATTGAGAAACGCAGCCGAGAATGACGTCTTCCACCATGCCTTTATCGACGCCGGCTCGGTTCACCAATTCTTCTATCACGACAGCTGCCAGTTCGTCCGGTCGCATCTCCCGGAATTGGCCTTTGCGCCGGCCGACTGGCGACCGGACACCTTCAACGATGACTACTTCTTTCATTCCTGATCACTCCCAATTTTGAAATCGCTTCCATATAATTAAACTGAATTGAATGACTATTCACTCACCTTCATTTATTGTACAAGAATCCTCCAGGGATTACTACACGAAAAACCGCGAAGAGAAATTCCGCGCAAACAAAAAAAAGCACAGGTTTTCATCATTCTTCGATCAAGCCTTTTTCAACGAGGAAGTCACGCGCTACTTCGCTCGGAATCTCCTGATCCACGTCTACACGCGAGTTCATCGCGAGCATCTCTTCTTCCGTGATTTGTCCGGCCAGCTCATTTAACAAGTCCTCAAGTTCTGGATATTCTTCGAGCGTTTCCATCCGGACGACCGGTACAGCATCGTATTTCGGGAAGAACGACTGGTCATCTTCCGTCGTCTTCAGGTCGAACAAGTCAATGCGGCTATCGGTGGTGAACGCCGGGATGACATCGACGTCACCATTCTGCACCGCTTCATACATAATGGCAGGATCAAAGCTTTCAGTTGCTGAAAACTCGAATGGATAAGTGGCGACCATATCATCGTAGCCATCTCCTTGCCGCTCATAGAAAGGATGCGGCGCCCCGAACGTCATGTCTTCGGATTGGGAGATTTCCGCAAGGTCTGAATAAGTTTCCGCGTCGTAATCTTTGGCGTACGCTAAGGTATAGCCATTTTCAAACCCGAGTGGTTCGAGCCATGTAGCGTCGAGTTCTTCTTCATATCCTGCACGCACTTCTTCTAATACTTCCTCCGAAGATTGTCCTGGTGTCGACTCGCGTTTTAACACATCTTTCAGGCCGGTTCCGGTGTATTCAACGTACAGGTCGATATCTCCTTGCTCGAGTGCCGGCGTCAAGATCGACACTTCCCCGAGCCCTTCTTCGTATTCCACGCTATAGTCGGAGTTCGCTTCGATGTACTGTCCGAGAATATGCGGCAGGATATATTGTTCTGTCCACGGCTTGCCCCCGATGACGATTGGTTCCGACTCTGCGCCGCCGCTGCAGGCAGCAAGGATCGCAGATGTGCCAAGCAATACGCCAAATGCTGTTTTCTTCATTGTTGTTTCCCCCTTTTCGGCCCATTTCGAGCCTGTTTGCTCATTCATATTGCTGCTCCACTTCAAATCGCAGGCGTTAAAATTAGGTTTTTAAGCCTTTAGGCGTGGCGCGTTTTTCAATCCATTTCAAAATTAAATCAAACCCGATTGCCAATAAGGCAACCGGCAATGCACCGGCAAGCACCAGCGAATTATTATACGATTGCAGCCCGCGGTAGATGATATCGCCGAGGCCGCCTGCTCCGACAAAAGTCGCGAGCGTCGCGATGCCGACCGTCAATACCGTTGCAGTACGGATGCCGGCCATGATAAACGGCAGCGCTAACGGTAATTCGATCTGGCGCAAAATCTGCGTTCGCGTCATGCCCATTCCGCGCCCCGCTTCAATGGTGGATCCATCGACCCCGCTAATGCCAGCGTAAGTATTGCGCAAAATCGGCAATAGCGCATAAATAATCAGCGCAATTAACGCAGTCGGTGACCCGATGCCAAGAATCGGCACTAGGAATCCAAATAAAGCCAAACTTGGGATGGTCTGGAATACCGCAGTAACTCCGATGATCGGCTCGGCAAAGCGCCGATAACGGGCGATCATAACGCCTGTAGGCAAAGCGATTGCGATGCCGATCGCCACAGCAACAAAGGAAAGATAGATATGCTCGATAAAGGCATCTTGAATCATATCCTGGCGGCTTACGAGTGTATCGAAAAATGCATTCATGCGGTCGCCCCCTTCTCAACATGGAGGGCAGCTCTTAACAATTCCCGCTCCCCGGCAAAGCCGACCAATTTTCCTTCATCGACTACAGCGAGGCGCGGTTTGCCGCTTTGTTCCAATAGCTGATGCGCATCGCTGACCGACAATTCGGCTTCCACCTCTTCTGCTTCTCCTGCCCAGTCCTTATCGAAGAGGAACACGAATTCCTTCATATGAACGTTTCTGGTTAATGCGTTCAGTGCCGATAAAGTTCCGCACAAATTCATTGGCGGGTTCATCGATCAATTGCTGCGGTGTCCCGATCTGTTCGACTTGCCCATCTTTCATCACGACGATCGTATCGGCGATTTTCAAGGCCTCGTCCATGTCATGGGTGACAAAAATGATAGTTTTATGGATTTCCTGCTGCAAATGGCGCAGCTCATCCTGCAATTGTTCGCGGCTGATCGGGTCGAGCGCCGAAAACGGCTCATCCATCAGCACGATATTCGGATCACCCGCTAGTGCACGGACGACGCCGACACGTTGCTGCTGGCCGCCGCTCAATTCCAATGGATAACGATCCATGAACACAGCAGGATCCAATCCGACTAATTGCAGCAGTTCTTTCGAGCGTCCGTCGGTTTTATCGGCTGGCCAGTTCAGTAATTTCGGAACTAACGAGACATTGTCAGCGATGGTCATATGCGGAAACAAGCCGATGCGCTGAATGACGTAACCGATCGACCGCCTTAACTTCACCTCGTCCATGCCGGTGATCGGCTCATCGTCTATGTATATGGCGCCCGCTGTCGGATTTTCGAGCTTATTCACCATTTTCATCAAGGTCGTTTTTCCGCATCCACTGGGTCCGATGATGGCGGTCAGCTGGCGTGCGGGCAAATCGAGCGTAACATCTTTCAACGCTTCCGTACCGTCCGGAAATCGTTTTGTGACCTTGTCAAAGCGGATCATTCGCTTCGCCCCCTTTCAATTGGTCGTTTTTCTATACCCTTATACACAGGGCTTTACTCCCGTTGTGGCTGCCCAAATTTTAAGTGCACCGGATTGGCGATTTGTTCATAGCCGATTTCCTGGTAAATCTTGTTGGAAGTGCCATTCGCCAAGTCTGTATAAAGCATAGCAAAATCATACTCATTGAGCAGCTCTTCCGTAACTTCCGCAACGAGCGTACGCGCGTAGCCTTTTTTTCGCAGCTCTTTGGGCGTAAAAACAAATGATACGGTGATACCATGCTTGGAAGGCCGCGCTTTTTTCATGCAGGACACCACACGCCCCTCGTCTTCCCAGAGAAACACTTCCTTACGTGAAATGAAGTCGGCTATTTTTTCTTCGGCTTCCTCTTGCGATGGATTGCCGATGCCAGTATCTACACCGAATAATTGATACCAATCGACGAGCAAGGGTGCATCAAGCCGGTTCGCCACCCGCCAGCTGCCGGGGCTTTTCGCCAGTTTCTTCCGCACGGCGTCGATCCGGTATAAACCTTGGTCCATCGCAATTTCTGCAAATTCTCCCCACGCTTCTGCAAATCTTTCAGCGGTTTCTTTATCCCCAATGACGCCGGAAATTTCGATTCCCGCATTGCGGAATTTATTCGCCACCAACGCTTCCACATTCGCGTCTTCCCGCAAGACGATCAATTGCAACGGATGGGGAGGCGTCATCAAAGCCAGCGCCGCAACGCCTTGTGCGTCTTCCGCTAGCCCTAAATAGAAGGGTTCATAACGCCCTTGTTCAATTTGGCCAAGCACGCCGAGAAATAAACTGTATAGGTCTTCCCTTTTTTCAAGTAGCGCCCTTGCTTTTTCCATATATTCGCCAATCTCCTGGTACCATTTCCATTCCATGTCTCCACACTCGTTTCCATTAAATTCATTTCTTCATTACTTATTAGCTATTTTTGGCTCATTCCCTCTTTTCAGTTTAGAGAAAACGAAAACGCGGACCTCATTCGGCCCGCGTTTTATCATTCCAATTCCATCTGTTTCGTTTCGGTCCCAAGGAAAGCGACCGCCAATGCGCCGATTAAGATCGAAACGCAGAAAATCGCAAAAATGACATTGATGCCGAATCCCGCAGTTAGCATCGAACCAACCAGAATCGGGCCGAGAATGCCGCCGATCCGACCGAACGACGCCGCCATACCTGTGCCTGTCGCACGGATGACCGTCGGATACTGCTCAGGAGAGTATGCGTAGAGCGCTCCCCAAGCCCCGAGGTTAAAGAACGACAGGAAGGCACCCGATATCAATAGTGTCGCGACGGCATCTGCGTTGCCGAAAGCCAAAGCGGAAGCAGCCGTCCCGATCAAATACGTCACTAGCACGAACTTCCGGCCGGCACGTTCAATGAGCCAAGCCGCCGAGAAATACCCCGGCAATTGCGCGAGCGTCATGATCAATACATATTGGAAACTTTGGATGAGCGGGAATCCTTTCATTACCATGACACTCGGCAGCCATAGGAACATCCCGTAATACGAGAAGACGACCGTAAACCAGACGATCCATAGCATCATCGTCGGGCGCCGATACGTTTTTGACCATACGTCACGAATATTGGTCGAAACGGAGCGCAGCACATCTTTTTTCGCCGTGAATTGCGGCGAATCCGGCAAATTGAGGCGCAAGTATAAGGCATAAAACGCAGGCAATGCCGTCAGCAACAGCGCGACCCGCCAACCGTATGCAGGAATGATGAAGTAGGAAATGATCGCAGCCACCAGCCAGCCCGCAGCCCAGAAACTCTCCAGCAGCACCACCACCCGCCCGCGGTCTTTTGCCGGGACGCTTTCCGATACCAAAGTCGAGGCGACCGGCAATTCTCCGCCAAGCCCCATTCCAACAAAGAAACGCAGAATCAGGAAAGCAGCAAGCGTTGTGGTGAATGCCGAGATGCCACTCGCCAGCGAGAACAGCAATAAGGTGATGATGAAGATTTTCTTACGGCCGACCCGGTCGGCGTAAATGCCAAAAACGAACGCCCCAACGGCCATGCCGATAGAATTGACGCCGCCAATCCAGCCCATCTGCTGGGAAGTGAGGCCCCAATCTTCATGAAGTGCAGCAATAATGAACGCCAGGATCCCGACGTCCATGGCATCGAATAGCCAGCCGAGCCCCGCTACGCCTAATAGTTTGCGTTGTGATATGGATTTTGTGTTTTTTTCTGTGGCAGTTGTCATGTTCTTTCCCCTTGTCTTGACACTTGTCTGTTATTGTTTACACCCTAACTATACCGTTACAGGCTTCAAGTGACAAGGGATGTCTGAGAGCTTCGCAATCAGCTCCCGGAATTATTGGAAGAAGCGATTACCGCGCTCATGCCGAGCATCATCGCTGCCTGCTGCGCCTGCATAAGCATTTCCACGGAAGACGAAAATACCGCCGCTTCGCTTTCACGCAGCTCTACCGATTCTGCCATTGTCAATTGGACCGCAGATGGCAAAACCCATCCGCCATACCAGCGGAACAATTTCGTCGCTTCCAGTGCGCGGGCCATTTCCACGACAGCAGCCAGCGCCTGCCCGTCCGCATTCGCGATAGCTAAAAAACCAAGCACCGGGTAATGCTCTCCGCGCACTTTGATGTTTTCCGCTTTCAAAAAATCACGAATCGCAACGACGCGCCCCGCTACTTCCGGCTTAAACGCCGGCGAATCGAAGGTCATGACCTGGCTCAGCCATTGCAGATGGTTGCCGGCTGAAAACCCTTGCGTCCGCAATTCTTTATAATAGCGGTTCATCGTTTCAGCACGCTCCAGTACGCCGCCTTCCCGGTTCGAAAGCAAAGCCACGTATGGAATATCTTCGCTCGAAGTGAGGAATGGGTGATAGGCTTTCATCGCATCATACAACTCTCTCGCCCGCTGCGCTTGTTCAGGCGAGTCCATCATCAAACCCGCGAGATATGTATAGGCACTTTTCCAGAACTTGCTGTTGTTCAGTGCCTGCTGATTGGCATTGAGCTTGGCCAACCCATCTTCAGCCGACTCATCACGAAGCACCAGATATGCCGCTGCAATGTGGTGAAGATGCGCACGCAGCGGCGAGGTGAACCCTTCTTTCTTTTTGATGAGCTGGGACGCTTCGAGATGTGCATCCGCATCGAATTCGTGCCCTCGGCTCAAATACATCATCGTGACCGCAAGCGACACTTGCTTGTCTGTTGCCCACCCGAGCGCTTTCGAGACTTGGCCGTAAGTTTCTTCTATCTTTTTGACTTCCATTGAAAAACGCCTCCTTGACCATTTATACGGTCAAGAAAGCGTGAAGTTTCAAGTTACGCAAGAAGGACGAGACTGAGTGCCATGACCGCCATCCCCGCAACCAATCCATAAATCGATAAATGGGCTTCGTCATAACGCTTCGCTGCCGGCAATAATTCATCCAATGAGATGAACACCATGATTCCGGCAACGCCGGCGAAGATGATGCCAAACAAAGTATCGCTCAAAAAAGGCATGAGGAACAACCAAGCGGCAATTGCGCCAACCGGTTCAGATACCCCCGAGAGAAAACTGTATTGAAATGCTTTCTTGCGACTGCCTGTCGCGTAATAGATCGGCACCGACACCGCAATGCCCTCCGGGATGTTGTGGATCGCCACCGCGATTGCAATGGCGATGCCGAGCGCAGGATCCTGGATCGCTGACATAAACGTCGCGATGCCTTCCGGGAAATTGTGGATGGCGATGGCCAACGCCGTGAATATCCCCATTTTGCGGAGGCGAGCGTATTCATCATTGGTCGGGCCCTCGTCCATATCTTCTACAGTGCGCACTTCATGGGGATTTCCCATTTGCGGCAGTATCCGGTCAAGCACTGCCATGAAGACCATGCCGCCGAAAAATCCAACGAGCGTCAGCCAGTATCCCGCCGTTTCTCCTTGGGCAGTCGTCAGCGAATCTTTCGCTTTAAAGAAAATCTCGATCATGGAGACATAAATCATGACCCCAGCCGAGAAACCGAGTGACACTGACAAGAACTTCGTATTGGTGCGCGAAGCAAAAAACGCGATCAAACTGCCGATCCCGGTTGCCAGCCCCGCGAACAGCGTCAAGCCAAGCGCGAATAAAACCGTACTGTCCATAAAGCCAACTTCCTTCCAGTAGTAGTGAATAAAGCTATTCTACTCCAGAAGTTTCCTTTGCGCAACTTTTTTCAACGAAGAAAGATTTCCCATTATTCATTCACTTCATTACGCAGCAATCGCCCAAGTTTTTCCCAATCGGCATCCTTGTGTTCGCGGACTGCCGGATTATAGAACACGCTCGCCGGATGGAAGGTCGGAAAGATGTGATAGCTCTCCTCCGTTTCCAAAAACGCGCCGCTATCTTCATCCCAGTACAGGATCGGCGTTTCCATCAGCGTTCCATGCAATTGCATGATCTTCGCCTCACGCCCGACGAGCCGCTGCAGGCCGATATTGCCGAGCGTCACAATCAATGGAGGCTTCACCGCCCGAATTTCTTCATCAAGGATCGGGGCGTGGGCGATGATTTCTTTTTTGTTCGGGGCCCGGTTGTATTTACGCTTCACCACTTCACCGCTCCGGGTGCGTTTTTCTCCCCATTTATACGGGCGGCTTCTGACAGCGCTGGTGATATAGACATCTTCCCGCTCAAGTCCAATCCCTTCCAATGAAGCCATCAATTCTTTTCCAGCGCGCCCCGTAAACGGAATCCCCGTCTCCACTTCGTTCTCGCCTGGCGCTTCTCCGACCAGCATCAACGCCGGAGACTGCGGGCCGCTCCCCCAGACAAAACCTTCTACCGGAAAATCTGCAATGCGCTTTTTCCCCAATTCAGCCAGTTCTTGCGAAATTCTATACACACTCATCACCTTTTCCTTTAAATAAGTCAAAAATATATTTTTCTCTTGATTACCGCTATTTGCAATCGCTTTCACGTTATAAAACCTAACATAAACTAAAATAAAACTTGCATTGTCAGAAAATATTGATTAATATGTTAACAAACCTAACACGAATTACATGTTAGAAAACCTAACACGAGGAGGAAGAAGCATGAAAAAGATTGAGACTATCATTCGCCCTTCTGTTTTCGCTGATGTCCGGCAAGCATTGGCTCTTGAAGGAATCGATGGGCTGACCGTCACTGAAATCGCGGGAATCGGCAAACAGGAAGGGCGCGTCGGCTTGTTCCGCGGGAATGCCTACCGAATGGAATTTTCCCCAAAACTGAAATTGGAAATGGTCGTCTCGGACGAAAAAGTCGAGGACATCATCCAAGCTTTGCTTGACTATGCCTCCACCGGTGAAGTCGGAGACGGCAAAATCTTCATCTTGCCTGTAGAAGAAGCCATCCGGATCAGAACAAAAGAACGCGGCACTGTCGCGATTGGATAAGGGGAGATAATTATGGAAGCTGTACAAAGTTCAGTCGATATGCTGTGGGTCATGCTCGGTGCCATGCTCGTCTTTTTCATGCACGCCGGATTCGCCATGGTTGAAACAGGATTCACTCGCTCTAAAAATACCCTTAATATTTTGATGAAAAACATGATCACCATTTCGCTTGGATCCATTCTTTATTTCATTGTCGGCTATGCATTGATGTTCGGGCCGTCATCGTTCGGCTTGATCGGTACGGAAGGATTCGCTTTATCGGGTGTCACGGATATCGGATTCTTCGTGTTCCAGGCAGTTTTCGCCGCCACATGTGCCACAATCATCTCGGGTGCTGTCGCAGAACGCATGCACTTGACCGCTTATATCTTGCTTACGGTTGCCATGACAGCCATCATCTACCCGATTGTCGGCCACTGGGTATGGGGAGGCGGCTGGTTATCTGAAATCGGCTTTATCGACTTCGCCGGTTCCACAGTCGTCCACTTGACGGGTGCCGTCGCAGCCTTTATCGCGGCTTGGAAAATCGGGCCGCGCCTTGGGAAGTATTCCGGAAAAACCGTCAACACGATTCCTGGCCACAGCTTGCCGCTCGGCGCACTTGGCGTATTCATCCTATGGCTCGGCTGGTTCGGCTTTAACGGCGGCAGCACGCTCGCAGCAGATCCTGCACTGGTTCCGCCCGTCATCGCCAACACTTTGCTCGCTGCATCTGCCGGTGTTTTGGCTACGGCCCTTTACACCCGCTTCCGCTATGGCCGCATTGACGGCACATTGACGATGAACGGTGCACTTGCAGGGCTTGTCGGCATCACTGCCGGCGCTGCCAATGTATCCTTCCTCGGTGCGATTTTGATCGGCTTGATCGCCGGCATCATCATGACGGAAGCCGTCCATCTATTGGATACGAAAATTCGTGTGGATGATCCAGTGGGGGCTGTATCGGTTCACGGAATCGCAGGGATTTGGGGAACTCTCGCGATCGGATTCTTCGATGTTAACGGTGGATTGCTTTACGGAGGTGGAGCTGAAATTCTCGGCATCCAGGCAGTCGGCGTACTGGCCGTCATCGCTTGGGCATCCTTGTCTACTGGCGCCGTCCTTCTATTGATCAGCATTGTGACGCCGCTGCGTGTAACGGCTGAAGAGGAAGAAACCGGCTTGGACTTCGCAGAACACGGATCACAAGCCTATTCGATGCAGGACGTGCTACGCGGTTCATCCGGGAGAGCGGATAATTTCGCAGACCGCCTGAACCAGCTCGGCGAAGAACGGCCAGCTTCAGGCAAAGTATAAAACAAAGAGAGATAGAACGAAAAACTTGGGGGTTCTTAAATAGAAAAACGAACGGAGAAAATTTCTCCGTTCGTTTTTTATTGCACTAATTTAACGCTCCTCAATATCTTCCCGCTCAACAAGTCGCATATCCTTGCGCTTGCGGAAATGCCGCTCCCTCATTTCATACCAGATGGCTATCAAGACGAACAAGGTATAACCGAGAAACAGCCCAGCCATAACATCCGACAGATAATGCGTGCCGCTTGCTACCTGCGATAAAGCCGTGAGCACCGTCAGCAATGCTGCGGCCAGCCAGATCAGCAGGCGAACAGACCTTGCGGCGGCCCTTTCGCCCAGGAAATAGGCCAACGTGAATAAATACAATAAGCCGACCATCGCATGATCGGATGGGAAGCTATAGGACGCTACCTCTTCGGGAAATTCCGGCATCGGGCGCTCGAACCATTGCTGCAGCAATTGATTCAATGCATTCCCTGCGCCGACCGCCAACAAAACGAAAAACATGCCCCGGTAGTTATGGCGAAATACCCACAGAAAGACCAGAAGCAGAAAGCTTACAGTAAAGATCATCCACTGCTCCCCGATGAATGACATGGCCTCAAGCCACCCCATTCCCCCGAACAACGCAGCGGCCCGTTCATCCAGTTCCCGGACCGGTTCTTGCCGATAATAGTAAAGGATACCGAAAAACCCGAGCAGTGTCGCCATCGCCAACGGATAAAAGATTCGCTTCATACTTGCACCTTCTTCCTTGCCGCATCCATAGGGCATTTTGGAAAACCATCCGCAACCAATAAAAAACCCGCATGGAGTACACTTCCACACGGATTCTGGATTTCCTTGTTTTCGCAGCCACTAACTTCCACTATCAGGAATTGAAATACACGCAAATCCGGCAATTATTCATTTGTTGAATCGGAATGTCCATATCGTAGATTTCCTTTAACGCATCCGATTGGATGATCTCTTCTGTTGGCCCATCTTTGACGACACGGCCATTTTTCAATGCGACGATGCGGTCGGAATAGACCGATGCGAAGTTGATGTCATGAAGGACGATGATGACCGTTTTGCCGAGCTCATCGACCAAGCGGCGCAAAATCTTCATGATCTGTACGGAATGCTTCATGTCCAAATTATTGAGCGGTTCATCAAGCAGCACGTAATCCGTGTCTTGCGCGATAACCATGGCGATAAACGCCCGCTGCCGCTGCCCGCCTGAAAGTTCATCCAAATACGAATCCTCCATATCCCCAAGATCCATGTATTCAATCGCCTGATCGACCATCTGCTCATCTTCCGCGTTCAAGCGGCCCCTGGAATAAGGAAAGCGACCGAACGACACCAATTCTCGGATCGTCAAGCGCACGTTCATGAAATTCGATTGCTTCAAGATGGAGACACGTTTCGAGAATTCGTTGGACTTCATCTGCTTCGTGTTGGTCTTATCGATTAACACTTCTCCAGTGTCTGCGTCCAACAGCCGGCTGACCATCGACAAGAGCGTCGATTTCCCGGCTCCGTTCGGCCCGATAAAGGAAGTGATCTGCCCTCGCCGAATATCGACGGAGACATTTTCCACGACTTGTTTCTTTCCATATAATTTCGTCAGTTCACGGACTTGGATCATTTAGACGCCGCCGACAAAATTGATGATGACGCTGAGCGTCGTATTGAACGTGAAGACATGTTCGACGACCCATTGGCCGCCGACCAGCGCCACGATACTGATAATGCTCGCACCGGCAATAATAACTGAATGTTTATAGGATCTGAAAAATTGATAGGACAGATTGGCGACGATCAAGCCGAAGAACGTGATCGGCCCGACCAGTGCCGTCGCAATGGCGATCAATACGGCAGAAAGCACGAGCATCTTCTTGACGAGCGCGTCATAGCCAACACCCAGATTCACCGCCGTATCACGTCCCAAAGACAGCACGTCAAGCGACGCGTTGTGGCGCCAGGCCAAGCCGATCAAGACGACAATGAAAAAAAGCGATAGCCAGACCAGATCGGCATTCACATTATTGAAACTGGCGAACATCCGGTCCTGGACGATCTGGAACTCATTCGGGTCGATCAACACCTGAAGGAACGTCGAGACGCTGCCGAAAAATGTCCCGAGAATGATGCCAATCAATAATAAGAAGTAAATCGGCTGGTTGTCTTTCTTGAACAGCAATTTATAGAACAATAAAGCGAAGATGACCATGACAGCAATCGACAATAAGAAATTCACTTGCTTGTTGATGATCGTGATATGCCCCGAGCCCAAGAAGAAAATCAAGACCGTCTGCAGCAGCATATACAGCGAATCCAAACCCATGATGCTTGGGGTCAAAATGCGGTTATGCGTGATCGTCTGGAATACCACCGTCGCATAAGCGATCGCCACACCGGTCAGCACCATCGCGAAGACTTTCACGCCTCTTCTCGGCAGCGCATAATCAAAACTGCCATTCAAATTATCAAATAAATACAAACCGCATGCCGCTGCGGCAAGTCCAATTAAAATCCATAGTTTATGTATATCACGCATACGCCTTCCTCCTAAACAACATGATCAGGAAGATAAAGCTTCCGATGATCCCCACCATCAAGCTGATCGTAATCTCGTACGGATATATCAAAACACGGCCGAGAATGTCACAGACCAAGAGAAAGATAGCGCCGAGCATCGCGGTATGCGGTAAGGTTTTCTGCAGATGGTCCCCCTTGAAGATGGAAACGATATTCGGAATGATCAAGCCGAGGAACGGGATCATGCCGACCGTCAAGACGACCGTCGCCGTAATAAGCGCGACCAGCGTCAAGCCAATGTTGACGACACTGCGGTATTTCAGTCCCAAGTTTTTCGAGAAATCCTCCCCCATGCCTGCGACCGTAAAGCGGTTGGCGTACATATAGGCGATGATGAAGACCGGTACACTTATGTAAAGAAGTTCATAGCTGCCTTTCATGACCATTGAAAAATCGCCCTGCAGCCAAGCCGACATATTCTGGATGACGTCTGCCCGGTAGGCGAAAAATGTCGTGATCGACGACAGGATATTGCCGAACATCAAGCCAATGAGTGGAATGAAGATGGCATCCTTGAATTTGATGCGGTTGAGAATTTGCATGAATAAGAAAGTGCCGGCGAGCGCGAACAAGAACGCCACAGCCATTTTCTCGATCATCGAAGCGTTCGCAAACAATAGCATCGAAACAAGAATCCCGAGGCGCGTTGCATCGAGCGTCCCGGCAGTTGTTGGCGAGACGAATTTATTGCGGCTCAATTGCTGCATGATGAGCCCCGCCATGCTCATGCCGGCCCCTGCAAGTAAAATCGCGACCAAACGCGGAAAACGGCTGACGAGGAAAATCTGTGTTTCTTCCGATTGAAAATCAAGGAGGTCCAGCGGGCTGATGCTGCTGACTCCGACAAACAGGGAGATGAACGACAGAAGGATCAATATGGGTATTAAAATACGTTTTTTCATGTAATGCCGCTCCCTATCTAGTGCTATTGCCAATTGAGAATGATAATGATTATCAATGACTAACTGTTTTTTAGTATAGCAGTATAAAAAATAGCGTCAAGGGATAATTGAGAACTATTGTCATTAAGAATGTAGGCGCTTTGAAATGTTCACTTGTTTTTCAAATTTGGTAACCGACTTGCTTGAGCAGGGCGTCGTTTGTGGAGTCGCCGCCCTGCTTTGGGTCGGCCTCTTGCAACAAGCCAGGAAGAACGCCTGTCTTGTTGCATCGGCTCACCCTTGACGCTGGGCGGCTGGGTGATTTCATTGATTGAAGTGTGTTTAGCCGGGTCTGCTTCTTTAAGCAGTTTCCGGCTAGTGGGGGAATCGCTTCTTGGGTTGGGGTTGGATTGTGTCGAGGCATTGAACGTCATTTGTGGAGTCGCCGCCTTGCTTTGGGTTGGCCTTTCACAATGAGCAAAGAAGAACGCTTGTCTCATTGTTTCGGCTCACCCTTGACGCTGGGCGGCTGAGACATTTCATTGTTTGAAGCTTGTTTACCGGATTTGCTTCTTTAAGCAGTTCCCGGCTAGCGGGGGAATCGCTTCTTGGGTTGGGAATCAGGGTGTGTACTGGCATCGGGCGCCGCTTCTGGATTCTCTGCTATGCACGTGTTTCAGCGCACAAAAAAGCAGAGGGAAATTCCCTCTGCTTTCTGTGTTCAGTATTAAAATTCGATTTCCTGTGCTTGTTCCAATACTTCCGGTGGAATTTCGATCGGCTCGATGGCATTGTAGTCGCTGTAGTCCACTTGCATCTGCGATTCGATTGCCATCATTTCGCCGCGCACGTCGACGTCGAGTTCCATATCAACTTCCATGCGGTCCGCTAAATAAGTTTCTTTATCCAGCGTGATGATGTAATTCACGGCATGCACTTCCAGATCTTCCGGGGCTAACGGGGCTTCGATTTCCATCTGGCCCAGCGTTTTCTCCAATTGTTCGTCCGTTAGTTCCTGGAACTCTTCTCCCGAGGCATCGAGTGTCAGGATATATGCTTCATCCGTTTCTTCCAGCACGAAATCCTCTTCGAAATCACCGAGTTCATCTAATTGGCGCGCAGGGTCAGCTGATTGCTGTCCGGCAATCGACTGCATGTTTTCGTGCATTTCTTCCGGCATCTTCAGCCACATATCGACAGATGTCTCGTGCATGTATAAGCCCTTTTCTGTCATATACATTTCCGTCAGCATCGGATTGCTGTTGTCGATATCATCCGATACAATGCTGGTTTCGCCTGTTTGATGAAATGCTAAAGGCTCGTAGGTCATTTCCATTTCAGAATCCACCGTCATGTTGATTTCCATGCCATCCGGCTGCATCTTCATCTGTTGTTCGGTGTTCGACTGCGCGCGCAAGCTTTCTACTTGCTGCGAAGCTTCTACCGCTTCTGCGTAAACTTCCGAAGCGCTCTTCGTTTCTTCAGGAGCTTCTTGCGCAGGATTCTCGCTCTCTTCTTCAGTCGTTGGTGCTTGCGCATTACTGCATGCGCCAAGACCAATGACAGCGGCGCCCGCTCCTATGACTGCCACCCATTTCCTCATGGCGTTCACTCTCCTTATAAAGACTTGTCGTCCATTATACAGCATTTTGCCTTTACTCACAGTTTACCCAATTTACAACCGATTAATTGCCGAACCTTTCGAATATGGAATTTCCACAGGAAAAAGCCGGAGAATTCCCCCGGCTTTTTCCTATTTTCGTCTATTTGCAATATGGCTTGATTATTTACCGACAACGAATTGTTCGTAGCGGTCATAATCCGCACGGCTCAGTTCTACGGTAATCAACGTGCCTTCTTCGCCGTATTCGGTTTCTTTGATGCTCGCATGGTCGTTCAAATACGCGACGACATCCCCGCGCCCGAACGGAATTTCCATCCGGCACATGACATGGTTCGCAAAGAGCCGGTCGCGGATGCTTTCGACCAGTTCATCGAGTCCCACCTCTTCTTTGGCGGATATCCACACAGCATCCGCGCTCTTTCTTGGATACACGACACCGGCAAGGTCCGATTTATTATAGACATATAAAGTCGGGACGTTCTCCACGCCCACATCCTGCAGCGTCGCATCGGTCACTTCCATCATGTAATCATGCTCATCGTTCGAGACATCTACAACGTGAAGCAGTAGGTCCGCATTGCGCGCTTCTTCCAGTGTCGAGCGGAATGCTTTGACTAGATGGTGCGGCAAGCGGCTGACAAACCCGACGGTATCGGATAGCAAAAAGGTCTTATTGTCTTCTAGCCGGATTTGGCGGATGGACGTGTCCAAAGTCGCGAACAGCATGTCTTTTTCAAATACCTGCTTGTCTACATCCTGCCCCGTCTTCGACAGTAAACTGTTCATGATCGTCGACTTGCCAGCGTTGGTATATCCGACCAGCGAGACGACCGGCATGCCTTTTTTCAGCCGCTGCTTGCGCTGTGTCGTGCGCTGTTCTTTTACTTGGTCGAGTTCCCGTCTAAGCTTGGTGATTTGGTCTTCGATTTTCCGGCGGTCAAGCTCCAGCTTGGTTTCCCCGGCGCCGCGGTTGGCGAGCCCGCCACTGCTGGCACCACCTTGGCGACCGAGCGACGCGCGCAAGCCGACGAGGCGTGGCAACATATACTGCAATTGCGCCAATTCCACTTGCACTTGCGCTTCGCGTGTACGGGCGCGCCTCGAGAAGATGTCCAGAATCAGCATCGTCCGGTCGATCACTTTGCATTCCAACTCTTCTTCAAGGTTGCGGATCTGGGATGGCGACAGTTCGTCGTTGAAGATAATCAGGTTAGCATCTGCTTCTTCGTACAACATTTTTGCTTCGTCAACTTTTCCCGTGCCGATGTAATGGGCAGGATTGACGCGGTCCAAGTTCTGGTGCAGTTCGCCCACGACTTCGACACCCAGCGCTTCCGCCAAATTCCGCAATTCTTCCATGCTGTATTCAAAATGGGTATCTTTTTGCAATTGGACGCCCACGATAATCGCTTTTTCAATCAATTGTTCCATCTACGGTTGCCTCCTTCGGCAGAATCTGGATTCTGCCCGGTCCCTTATGTCTTTGTTCGTCAATTTGAAGTTTCCTTCTATCCTACCACAGTACCACGCCCGCCCCTATCCGAAACGCGGCGCATGATAGCGGCCATCTTCAAAAACGATTTCCTGCTCGGCCGATTCGAAACGCACTTCACGCAGCCGCTCTTTTCCTTTGCCTGCCTCAAACACGAGATGACAATTTTCCAAGTCTATGCCTCCTCCGAGCAAACTGCTCCATCGCGCTTCACTTTGCGCTGGATTTTCCACTGAGAAAACAAGCGCCTCCAAGCTCAGGCCTTCATTAAGCTCCGTGATGGCGCCTTTTTGTTTCAAGCCAGCAAAGCGCGCCTCGTCCGGCTCTTCCCATTCAATAAAGAACGGCAGCGGCAAAGCGGACGAAATTGGCTCATCGATAAAGAGCAAGCGCCAGCGGATGGTTTCGCCTGTTTCAGTCAGCCGTTCAGCATCCATTGGGCCAATCGTCCGAAACCCCCGCCCTTCGATTTGTTTTGCCAAAAGGTCTAGGTTATCAGAACGCAGGCAAACCGTGCCAAAACCTCTCTGGTCATGGCGCAAATGCTCGACAAGCGGATGCCCGGAACGTTCTGTAACGCTTTCATCTTCAATTGTCAGCCACTCGATATAATAATCCGGACCGTACATGAGGGCGTTTTGCGTTCCCCAGTTTTTATGGCTGCCTCCTGTAATTGCATGGAAACCTTTTTCGTTCCAAAACTTGCTGCTGGCTTCTGGATTGGTGTGGGTAAAATGGACGATGTGATCCAATTTCATTTGCTATCACTCCTTTTCTTTGCCTATTAATCGTTTTCTTCTATATAAATATAATACCCTCTAGCGTTGTCAATTTGCTGTGTATATGGTCACTTTTTCCCTGTCAATTCTGATTTTTCCGCGAAATGGGTGGTTTTTAGGCATCATTTTCGATAGGGTAGGGTATAGGAAAAGATAATTACCATATTTCAAAGGAGGTCATCATGGATAAAAAATTATTGAAAAACCCCGTGTTTATCATATCGACAGCCGTGATCCTGCTGTTGGTCATTGCCGGGGCATTCATGCCGATTCGTTTCGGCGAAGTTGCCGGCACTTTATTTAACTTCACCACTCTTAACTTCGGTTGGTTCTACTTACTAGCTGTCTTCATCATCACCCTTTTCCTAATCATCATTGCCATTAGCAAATATGGCAGCATCCGGCTCGGAGCCGACTCCGACCGCCCGGAATTCCCGTTCTTCACTTGGATCGGCATGCTGTTCTCAGCCGGCTTCGGTGCAGGGCTCGTCTTCTGGGGCGTCGCGGAACCGATGAGCCATTTCTTTACGACACCGTTCGGTACGGAAGGGCAGACGGAAGAAGCCGCGCGCATTGCGATGGGCTATTCATTCTTCCACTGGGGCATCAGCCAATGGTCCGTCTTTGCCATCGTCGGTTTGGTCATCGGCTTCTTGCAGTTCAGACGCAAAAAGCCTGGCCTTGTCTCGACCGCACTCGAGCCGGTCTTAGGTTCAAAGCCAGTAGTCAAGCACACGATTGATTCACTTGCAGTCATTGCAACCGTCATGGGAATCGCGACTTCACTTGGTCTCGGCGTCTTGCAAATGAACGGCGGCTTGAACGCTGTATTCGGTATCGACAACGCCTTCCCAATCCAATTGGCGATTATCGGCGTCATGTTCGCAGCCTATACCCTATCTTCTTCTACAGGGCTTCACAAAGGGATCGCCTATTTGAGTAATTTAAACTTAGGCTTGGCACTTGTCTTAATGGTGTTCGTCTTCTTTGCCGGCCCGACAGTCTTTATAATGGATACATTTACACTCGCAATCGGCGATTATATCACTAATTTCGTTCAGTATAGCCTGCGCATGGAGCCTTATACAGGTGGAGAATGGGTGCTCGGATGGACCATCTTCTACTGGGCTTGGGCAACTGCCTGGTCACCATTTGTCGGGGCGTTCGTTGCACGGGTTTCACGCGGGCGTACCATCCGCGAATTCGTCTTCGGCGTTTTGGTCATTCCACCAGCCATCGCTTGTGTATGGATCGCCGTCTTCGGCGGTACAGCTTTATGGTACGACCTGAACGAACAATCGGGCATCGCGGAAGCAGTCAATGTCGATTTGACTTCTGCCTTGTTCCAAACCTTTGACGTACTCCCGCTATCGACTATCATGTCCGTATTGGCGATTCTGCTGATCTTCACGTTCCTGGTGACATCAGCCGACTCCGCTACATACATCTTAGCGACCATGACCAGCTTCGGCAGCTTGAACCCGCCGACTTTATTCAAAGTCATCTGGGGCGTTTTAATGTCAGCCATCGCAGCCGTTCTCCTTTACGCTGGCGGGCTTAGCGCTTTGCAGACCGCTTCACTCATATCGGCCTTACCGTTTACGGTGCTCCTGCTCCTGATGCTTTGGTCATTCACCAAAATCATCCGCGGCGAGTCGCCGCCGATACGTAAATCCGAACTGCGCCGCTTTAGACGTTTGGAACGCGAAGCGAGAAAACAACAGAATAAGTAAGCGCAAAACCATCACTGCCTTAAAAGCTCAAGATTCAAAGCTTTTAAGGCAGTTTTTCATTGGATAAGCTGATGATGCTCACGTTCAGCGAGCTAGCTAAAAAAAACGATTATTGAGTTAATATAACTTTACATTCTTCATCAAGGGTCTATAATAAAATCAAAGGGAATGTTTGTTCGTATTTTACATATTTTATAGAAAGGAGTTTTCATGATGACCGTCAACGTCTATATGATTTTCAATGGCAATTGCGAAGAAGCCGTAGCCTATTATGCAAAAATATTCGGGACAAAACCGGAGGGGCTTTCACGTTTCGGAGACATGCCTTCAGAGCCTGGGCAAGAAATGCCCGAAGTGATGAAAAATCGGATCATGCATGCAAGCTTGGACATCCATGGAAGTGCCGTCATGTTTTCAGATGCCATGTCAGAAGAACCGGTCTCAATCGGAAAAAACATCAATGTAACCGTGCTATCCGATGATTTGGGGAAAATGACTGAGGAATTCAACCAACTTGGACAAGACGGGACAGTTCAAATGGAACTGCAGGAAACATTCTGGAGCCTTGGATACGGCATAGTAGAAGATAAATACGGTGTTGTCTGGATGTTCAACCACGATGACGGCCGGCAATGAACGGGCAGATTCCCCCTAGATTGCTGACCATACGCAGGCATTAAAAATAGGCTATCCTCTCAATGAGGATAGCCTATTTCCATGGATTATTTCTTGTCTTCTTGAATCAAGCGAACTGTTTCATCGAACTCTGCATCAATTTCAGCATTTGGCTTGTAAGTCACCAAGCTGACAATCCAAGTTGCCAACCAGCTGAGGATGAAGCCTGGAATGATTTCATAGACGCTGCCAATGAAGTTCGTCAGGTCAGTAGCCCCCGCTTCATCAGGAGCTGTACCAACCAAGTCCCAGATGATGACAGTGATAGCACCGACAATCATACCGGCGAGCGCACCTTTAGAAGTAAGTTTACGCCAGAATAGGGACAGCAAGATGATCGGTCCGAAAGCGGCACCAAATCCAGCCCATGCATAAGCGACCAATCCAAGGATGGTATTGTTCTGCTCCCATGCAAGCGCTGCAGCGATGACCGCAATGGCTGCTACAGCGATACGGCCAAGCGTCACATAGCCTTTAGCGCTCGACTCTTTCTTAAAGGCAATTTTATACAAATCTTCGATCAATGCTGACGAGCTGACGAGCAATTGAGACGAAATCGTACTCATGATCGCTGCCAAAACTGCAGCCAAAACGAAACCTGCCACTAGCGGGTGGAAGAGCACTTGGCTCATGTCCAAGAAGACCGCTTCCGGATCTACTAATGTGGATTCGGGGTTTTGCTGGAAATAAGCAATCCCGACCAAAGCCGTACCCGTGGCACCGATAAGGCTCAAGATCATCCAGCCCATACCGATGCGGCGGGCAGTCCGAACTTCTCCTAAAGTTTTGATAGCCATAAAACGGACGATGATATGCGGTTGGCCGAAGTAACCAAGGCCCCACGCTGCGGCAGAAATGACGCCAATGGTGGAAGCGCCGGATACAAGGCTCACTCCGCCGGTAACGAAAATCCCGACGACCGGTACTGCAATAAGCGACAGGAACATCATGATCCCTTGCACAAAGTCCGTGTAGCTGACGGCGAGGAACCCGCCGAATAAAGTATAAGCGACGACTACCACCGAACCGATTATGAGGCCCAGATGGTAATCCATTCCGAATGAACTCTGGAAGAATAATCCAGAAGCTACCATTCCGGATGAAACGTAGAATGTGAAGAAAATCAAAATGATAATACCAGCGACAATCCGCAAGAGGCGCGAACGGTCTTTTAAACGATTTTCTAAGAAGCTAGGAATGGTGATGGAATCACTGGTGACAAATGAGTAGATCCGCAGACGAGGCGCAACAAAGAACCAGTTCAGAAACGCACCGATCGTTAAACCGATGGCAATCCATACTTCCACGAGACCGCCGACGTAAATCGCCCCCGGCAATCCGAGCAAGAGCCATCCGGACATATCCGATGCACCGGCGCTGAGAGCCGCAACGGATGGACCGAGTCCCCTTCCTCCGAGCATGTAATCGGATAAGTCGGCTGTCTTCTTATACGCATACCAGCCAATGAATAGCATAGCCGCGAGGTACACGAGTAAGGCTATGATTTGATAAGTTGTATCTGTCATGACATCTCCTCCTTATTAAACACTTTAACATAATGAGCTTATATGAAAAGGGGGCTTTGCGTTTTATTTCCTATTTAAATGGGGATAGAGAGGCAAGGAGGCGATAAATATGCCGTGGAATAAGAATGATTACCCGGATTCCTTCAAAAATTTGGATGAAGATGTCCGCAATAAAGCGATTGAAATCGCCAATGCTCTTTTGCGGGATGGCTACGAGGAAGGGCGCGCCATTCCAATTGCTTTGGACCAGGCACGTGACACCGTACAAGGAGACAGCGAAGGCCCGATTTATGAAATCCGCAAGCATTCAGAAGGCTGGCAACTGAAGAAGAAAGACAGCAAAAAAGCCATACTCATTGAAGAAACGAAGGATGACTTGATGGACGAAGCGAAGCGCTACGTCAACCGCAACAATGGGGAGCTCCATATTTACTCGGAAGATGATTCACTGCAGGAAAAACTATACGATTAAAACCAAAACAG
>NZ_JAPEHT010000089.1 GCF_028823615.1 Planococcus sp. A6 | reverse complement strand
GCTCGAAGGGGGTAAACAAAAACGCTGTGCCGGGAAGTTTTCAGCCGTGTCTTCCCTCTCTGTGTGCCATGCGTGATCGCTCATGTCCTTGTCATTGCATGTAAATCATTATTGATGATTCTTACTATACGATGAAAAAAATCAAAAGGCAATAGTTTCTCTTACTTGTTGCGGCGGTTTTCGCCTTCAAGTTTGACTGGAACGGTCAATGCCTGGATCCGCTCCATAATACGCGCTGCTTTCAAGTCTTCTTTTTCGCCGCGCTGTGAATAGGTCAAATGGTGCGCGAGTTCAGAATAGCTGAAGTTCGAGCTCATGAAAGTCGGCAATTTTTCCGCCATCCGGTAATGAAGGATCGTACCGAGCACTTCATCGCGCGTCCAGCTCGACATCGCTTCAGCTCCGATGTCATCGAGCATGAGCACGTCGGCTTTTTTGACGTATTCGATTTTTTCCTGCAGCGTGTGGTCACCGATCGCTTGTTTCATTTCACGCATGAATTCCGGAACGAACACAAGAACCGTTTTCACATTGATCTCCGCAAGTTCATTCGCGACCGCGCTCAGCAAATAGGATTTGCCAGTCCCGAACTTGCCGTATAAATACAATCCTTTTTCCGGAAGCGAATCCGGGCCTGTTGCTTTCTCCAGAAAATCATCAACTGCGCGGAAAGCAGGCAGCCTGCGGTCATCGAGCTCGAAGTTTTCGATTCTCGCCGCCATCACTTCTTTTGGCATATACATGCTATGGATAAGTGAAGAGGCGTGGCGCTTATTATCTTCAGCAGTCTTCAACCGGCATTTGGTGTACGAGATGCCAATATTGCCCCGCTCCAATACGAGATTCGGTTCGAATCCTTTTAGATGATTGATGCACCCGCCGAGGTTCGGGCATTTATTGCAGTCATGCGATTGGTCGATATATTCGTATAGCTTGCCCATTCCTTTATCCACTGTCGGCCCGTCGATTTCCTCTTCGTGTTCTTTAAGGAATTTTAGGACGCCGGGATGTTCCATTACTTCTTTCTTCATTGCATCATAGCGCTCGGAAAATGAGGGCGCATTGACCACTCGCTTCATCGTTTCACGAATCGGTTCCATCTAATCACCCTTTCTTTTCTTCAACGCAAGCTTCGCAAGCAATTTTTGTTTTTCCTGTTCGAGCTGTTCACTTGAAGCTCCTTGTCCAGGCGTTTCCACTTCGTCTTTCTTATTGAACCATTCAGGCAGCTTTTCTTCGCGGATCGGCTTGCGACCGGCAGATGCCGCTTTTTTAGGGGCGGCACCTGATTCGTTTTTCCATTTCATGTACTGTGTATGCTCGATGCGTGCAAATTCCATCGCCTGTTTGGCTGTCGTGACATTTTTCCTCAACCAATGCGAGGCAATTTTTTCTACATACGCTTTTGTCAGTTTCATATCCGTGCGCAACAGGACGTATTGAAGCAATACATTGACGACAGCCGGCTCCATGCCATGCTGTGTCACCAATTGGTTCGCTAATTGCACATCGGCCGGCAGCGGTTCTTTGCCGTCTGCAATATCGCGCAGCACTTGAAGCGGCGATGCTGATTCTAAATATGCGATCAACTCGTCCTCTTTGTTTATAGGTCCTTGTTGTGTGTCAGGTTGTTGCGTTTTCGGTTCTGCCTTTTTGACAGGCTCGAGTTTCGGCGCAGTCGTCGTGACGGTCATTTTATAATAATCGGAAGCGGCTTTTCGCAGCCCTTCCTCATCAATCCGGTAATCATCTTCAATCGCCAGCAATACGACCTTTTGCATTTCAAGCGGGCCGAAACCGTAGAGAAACGAAAGCTTTACGATAAAATTGCGGATGGCCGGCGTCAGCACGCGCTTCGGCACAAGCTGTTCGGACAGTCCCTGACGCAGCAACGTAAAATCAAAGTCTTGTTCCATCTCATATTCCCCGTCTGTCCGGGATTCAAGCTCTTTTTCGTCTGCAGGATACCCCAACTTCGCATGCACCGGCTGGAAGATATCCGTAAAAGTTCTGGAAACTTCTGCGTATCCCGTTGCGAGCGGCGTCTGGATGACAAAACGGTCACGGACGCGCCGATAAGACGATTCCCCGATTTTACTGAACAGGAACATCGACAATAGTGGGTCGGCAAAAAAGGTTTTCGGGTCGAGCGGCGGGCACAGTTCGTAGATGAAGGAACGGTTTTCCCCGTCTTTCCGGAAAGTTTTCAATAAGCCGATCGCTTCGAGTTGGATGCGGGATTCAAAAATCGCCTTGACGGGTTTTCCGAGCGTGTTCATCAATGTATAGTGCGTCGAATCCTCAGACCGCATTTCACCGTCTGCCCAAAGCGTCAAATAAAGGGAGATGGCGTCAGACCCGATCATCGGCTGATAGAGGAGCGTCAGCAATTGGCGGTCGTAATTGGAAAATGGATACGGCATGCGGATCCGGTACAAGTCGGCGGGCTGGAGTTCTTTGTACATCGTCATGTGGTCACCGCCTTATTTGCTGTCCTTGTCACCGGGATTGCGATCAAGCAGATCCTTGAGTTCATCGATGAAGACCGTAATGTCTTTGAACTGGCGATAGACGGAAGCGAAGCGGACATAGGCCACTTCATCGATATCCGCTAAACGGTTCATGACCAGTTCTCCGACTTCTTCCGATTTCACTTCAGGATTGCCGCTCCGGCGAAGTTCTTTTTCGATATCGAAAACGACCCCTTCAAGCATGTCGAGCGAGACTGGGCGTTTTTCACACGCGCGGATCAAACCGCGCAACACTTTCTCGCGGCTGAATTCTTCACGGGAGCCATCTTTTTTCACGACGATCAGCGGCATCTCTTCCACTTTCTCGAAGGTGGTGAAGCGATAGCCGCATGCTTCACATTCACGACGCCTGCGGATTGATTTCATTTCATCTATTGGCCGCGAATCTACTACGCGGGTGCCGTTATGCTGGCAAGCTGGACATTTCATGGTAGACATCTCCCCGAAAATTCTCTATCTGGTAGTAACAGTATAACAAAAAAATTCCCCAAACATTAGAAAAAGCAGAGGATTTTCTCCTCTGCTTGTGTTTTGCGTTATTAGCGGTCAATTACACCGTCAGTGACACTTTTGTCGCTCCGGCGCCGACTGGTCCCATGCCGCGTGGCACTTCAGTTACTTCGCTCTGCTTTGAATCCAAAGCTTGCGCGATGTAATCAGCTGCAATTGTTGGATCAAGATCTCCACAAGTGTACACATCGACACTCGCGTACCCATGTTCCGGGAAGCTGTGGATAGTCAGGTGTGATTCCGAAATAATGACTACGCCGCTGACACCCTGTGGTGCAAATTTATGAAAAGCGACTTCGCGGATTTCCGCACCTGATTTGAGTGCTGCATCAACAAAAGTCTTTTCGATATAGTCCATATCGTTTAATTTGTCAAAATCACACTGCCAAAGTTCTGCGATTACGTGACGTCCCATAGTTTCCATGGTTCGTTTCCCCCTTTGATAACATTTTGGTTTTGCGCAAAATATTCAAAGTTGACTACCACGGGGGAAAGTTAGTCCAGAGAGGTCCTAACCCTTTAAGCAGTCATAAGAATAATAATATACGCTCCTAATTCCTTGCTCTACATAATAAATAGAATTGAGAAGTGGCAGCCGTTTTTGGCTACGATTCATAGTATATGATGAATGTTTTCGAAATGCAATAAATAAATGCTTCAGCAGGCAATTTTTTTAATATAACGACAAAAAAAGATTCCGCTTTTCAATAAGAAGAAAAGCGGAATCTTTTTGCATTATTTTGAAGCGACAGCCATAGAATTGGCTACCTTTTTCATCAAGTCGACAACGCGGGCCGAGTAGCCCCATTCGTTATCATACCAAGCGAGCACTTTCACTTTGCGGTCGCCCATGACAATGGTAGTCAAACCGTCAACGATTGCAGAGCTCGGGTTCGTATTGAAATCGATCGACACAAGCGGCTCCATTGTCAAATCGAGGATGCCCGCTAGCGCCCCTTCCGATGCTTCCGTGAATGCACGGTTGACGTCTTCTACCGTTACGTCCTGTTGGACATCGACGACAAGATCGACAAGTGACACATTCGGCGTCGGGACACGAAGCGCCAAACCGTGCACTTTCCCTTCCAGTTCAGGTAGAACCAAGGACAAAGCTTTTGCAGCCCCTGTCGAAGTCGGGATAATCGACTGTCCACAAGCGCGTGCGCGGCGAAGATCCTTATGAGGGTTATCCAAATTCTTTTGGTCATTAGTGTACGCATGGACAGTCGTCATCAATCCGTTTTCGATGCCGAATGCATCATTCAACACTTTAGCGACAGGCGCCAAGCAATTCGTCGTGCAGCTGGCATTTGAGATGATGTGGTGTTTTTCGACATCCAATTTATCATCATTGACGCCCATCACAATCGTGATGTCTTCGTTTTTGCCAGGAGCAGTCAAGATGACTTTCTTTGCTCCCGCATCCAAATGAAGCGCAGCTTTTTCACGCGAGTTGAACTTGCCCGTCGCTTCGATGACGATATCGACGCCCATTTCCCCCCACGGGAGTTCCAATGGGTCGCGCTCATTAACCAATTGAATACGCTTTCCGTTTACAACCAACGCATTTTCTTCCGCTTTCACTTCACCGGAGAAGGTACCGTGATTTGTGTCATACTTAATCAAGTGAGCAAGTGTTTCTGCCGGATAACCGGCGTTGACCGCCGAAATCGTCACGTCATCCATCAAAACTGCTTGTCTGAAAACCATACGGCCGATGCGGCCAAACCCGTTAATTGCAATCGAAACTGTCATGTATTTGTCCCCCAATTAAATAAGTCATACTCATATTTTCAATTCGATATATAGTATAACACATTATTCGGTTTAGAGAACCTGAAAACGAAAGAAAGCGCATACTTTTTTACGGATGTGTCTGCCAGTCGGCTAATATGCGCATTAATTGCCGCTTTGTGTGATCAAGAGAACCGTTGTTATCCAGCACTTCGTCAGCACCTTGTTCTTTGACGCTAATCGGCAACTGTGACGCAATACGCGCTTTGGCTTCCTGTTCGGCCAATCCGTTGCGCTCCATGAGCCGTTTTAATTGTTCCTGCTCCGACACGCTGACGACCAGGATCTTGTCGACCATGTGTTGGAGTTTGCTTTCGAATAACAGCGGAATATCCATGATAACGGTTTCATATCCTTCATCCAAAAATGCTTGGCGCTGCCTAAGCATTTCCCGGCGTATTGCCGGGTGGATGATATCATTCAATTTTTTTCTGCTCGCCGGGTCGTTGAAGATGATTGCCCCGACTTTCTCGCGGTCCATCGACCCATCAGCGCGTATCACTTCCGCGCCGAAAGCTTGCTCGATGCTGTTCAATGTGTCCGTTCCGGGCTCGACAACTTGTCTGGCGACCAGATCTGCGTCAACGACCGGATATCCCAATTCCTTGAACATTTGCGAGACGGTGCTTTTGCCGCTCGCGATGCTGCCGGTCAATCCGATGATCATGTAGTTTCCTCATTTCTGGCAAGACGGGCAGTAAACAGACGCCCGGCTCGCGATTTTCACTGTTTTGGTTTCCGTTCCACAAATCGTGCACGTCTTCTTGCCGTACATGCCAAAACGATTCTGCATGCTGCCTGATTCCCCGTTGATATTGCGGTAATCGGAAATCGTGCTGCCCCCTGCTTCGATGCTCTCGAGCAAAATGGCGGCAATGGCCTGGAACAATTCAATTTTGCGTTTGCGGCTGATGCGGCTTGCGGCGCGTTTTGGGTGGATCTTCATGCGGAACAGCGCTTCTGTGGCATATATATTGCCGCATCCGGAGATGACCGTGCCGTCCATGATGACTTCCTTGATCGGTTTGTTGCGGAATTTCGGGCTTTCTGCTTGCTGCAAGAACCATTCCTGGGCTTCGTCAGCGAAAGGTTCCGGCGCCATTAACAGAAGCGGCGGAAAATCCCCTTCTGTCTCCAATACACGCATTTCCCCAAAACGCCTAATATCCGAGAACGCCAATAAGTTGCCATCATCGAGTGTCAGCACCACATGGACGTGGCGCCTGAACTTGTCTTCTGGGATCGCCAGCAGGCTATCGACGAAAAACCATGCACCCGACATGCCCAGATGGTTGACGAGCAGGAATTCCTGCTCGTTTTTCATGGTCATGTAAATATATTTGCTGCGCCGTTCGACGGCGAGTATTTGGGCACCGGTCAGACGCTCTTGAAAGTCATCCGCTTCGATGCGTTTCAAGATCGCTTCTTTGCCCGATTGCTTTGATTTTCGGATCGTATCGGACACATCGACCGAGACGATGCGTTTGCCGATCGACACGGGGCGGACTTGCCGGACCACCCCTTCTACTTCCGGAAGTTCCGGCATCGCACATTCCTCCTTATTTTGTATCGTACCAAGTATCGCCTGACGCGATATCGACTTTCAATGGCACATTGAGTTTCACGGCCGACTCCATCACTTCCGGAACCAATTCCATGAGTTTTTCAAGTTCTTCGGCAGGCGCTTCAAAGATCAATTCATCATGCACTTGCAAGATCATCTTCGACTGCAGCCCTTCGCGTTCAAGCGCGATATCCATTTCGATCATCGCCTGCTTGATGACATCGGCCGCACTTCCCTGAATCGGCGTATTCATTGCGGTACGTTCCGCAAAACTGCGCAAATTGAAGTTCGAACTGTTGATGTCCGGCAAATAGCGGCGGCGGTTCATCAAGGTCGTGACAAAACCATCTTTTTTCGCCTGTTCAACAATTGAGGTCATATAGCCCTGCACTCCAGGGAAACTTGCCAAATACCGCTCGATAAAGTCAGCTGCTTCTTTGCGGGTGATGTTCAAGTTTTGCGACAAGCCGTAGTCGCTGATGCCGTAAACGATGCCGAAATTGACCGCTTTGGCCGCGCGGCGCATATCTGAAGTGACTTCTTCGAGTGATACATTGAACACGTCACTGGCTGTTTTCGTGTGGATATCCAGATCCGATTGGAACGCTTCGATCAAGCTTTCGTCTTTCGACATATGGGCAAGTACGCGCAATTCGATCTGTGAATAATCCGCTGCGACCATGACCCAGCCAGGTTGTGACGGGACGAACGCTTTGCGGATTTTGCGTCCTTCTTCCAAGCGTACCGGAATGTTTTGCAAGTTCGGGTTCGTGGAACTGAGCCTGCCCGTTGTCGTCAAGGCTTGTTGGAAACGCGTATGGACCTTGCCGTCCTCGTGAATTTCTTTCAATAATCCTTCAATATACGTCGACAGCAATTTACCGAGCTGGCGGTACATCAGGATATGGTGGATGATTTCGTGTTTGCCTTCCAATTTCTCCAATACATCCGCAGCCGTCGAGTAGCCGGTTTTGGTTTTCTTGATAGCTGGCAAACCGAGCTGTTCGAATAAAATAACTCCAAGTTGCTTCGGCGAATTGATATTGAATTCCTGTCCGGCAAGTGAATAGATTTCCTGTTCGATCATGCCGAGCTTGCGCTTCAACTCCACGCCCATGTCAGCCAATTGGCCGCGGTCCACTTTGACGCCGAGCGATTCCATTTGGCCTAGCACTTTTGCAAGCGGCAGCTCCAATTTATCGTATAAGTCAAATTGCTCGTTTTCCTCCAGCTTTTTGACGACCACGGGGCGCACATTAAAGATCGCTCTCGCTTTTCTCGCCATATGCTCATTCAAGTCAGCCGCTTCAGGAACTTTTTTCTTTGCCCCTTTGCCGTAGACCTGTTCGTTGGTCGACACATCCGAGTAGCCGTATTCACGGACAATATCGGCTAAATCCGTGTACTTCAGCGATGGATTGACAATATAGGCACCGAGCATTAGATCAAAGTCGACACCGTCGATTTTGATGCCTTTTCTTAGGAATGCCGCAGTCGCCGCTTTTGAATCGGACATATATTTGGTTGCAGATGCGTCTTCGAGCCAAGCTTTCAGCGCATCCGACTCCACCACTACTTCCATCGGGATGACATACGTCGCTTTTTCGGACGCCAATGAAACGCCAAGCAAATCACAGCTATGGTAATGCTCGTCGTATAATTCCAGATGCACCGCCATGCCGTCCTCTAACAGGCTCGCATCGACCGTTTCGAGTACTTCAAAATTCAAGTCTTCCTTTTCAGTTGCCTCAGCCGTATAATCCAGCTTCTCCAGCAATGATTTAAATGCGAGCTCGTTCCAGATGCGCACCAATTCATCCTGGTCCGGGCCTGCATAATCAAGTTCATCGATCGACACTTCTACCGGCGCTTTATTCATTTTCCACGAGCTTTTCTTTCATTTTGCCTTTTTGTTCTTCGATCGCTTCATAGACACCTTCAACCGACCCGTGTTTGGCGAGCAGCTTCAAGGCCGTCTTTTCCCCGACGCCTGGAACGCCCGGAATGTTATCGGAAGAATCGCCCATCAAGCCTTTCATGTCGATAATCTGCAGCGGCGTCAGGCCGTATTTTTCTTGGATATGGTCCACTGTGTATTTCTCGATATCGGTGATGCCTTTTCGTGTGATGTAGACGACCGTCGAGTTTGAGGCGAGCTGCGTCAAGTCCTTATCACCGGAAACGACGACGACCTGGTCGCCCGCCTGTTCGGCTTGAAGGCTCAACGTGCCGATGATATCATCCGCTTCGTAATTATCGAGTTCGTATTGTTTGATCTTGTATGCTGAGAGCAGCTTACGCAAATACGGGAACTGTTCCGACAGTTCCGGTGGAGTCTTTTGCCGGCCGCCTTTGTATTCTTTATAGGCTTCGTTGCGGAAAGTGGTTTTTCCGGCGTCGAATGCCACCATCATATGGGTCGGCTTTTCTTCCTCCAATAGCTTTTGCAGCATCGTCGTGAAGCCATAGACTGCATTCGTGTGCACTCCGTTGTCGTTCGTAAGTAATGGCAGCGCGAAAAATGCGCGGTATGCCAGGCTGTTGCCATCAAGCAATAAGATTTTCTTTGACACAAAATTACCCCTTTCCATAAAAAAAGCCGTCATTCCCTTTATTTTACCACGCAGGCAAATAGAAGAGAAATGACGGCTCCAGTCACTATTCAAGATTTCCGGATAACAGTCTTGCATAAGGTGAATCCGACGGCATGATGATGACCGTATCTTCACCGACCGTTTTCGAATACGATTCGAGTGAACGGTATAACTCATAAAATTCAGGGTCTTTCGAGAACGACTCGTTGTAGATCTGGGCGGCTTCCGCTTCCCCGTCAGCTTGGATCAAGGCCGCTTCTTTTTTGGCGGTCGCAATGACTTCCTGTGCTTCGCGGTCGGCTTGTGCTTCGATTTCACGCTTGCGTGCATCGCCTTGCGACAAATAATCCTGTGCAGTTGAATCCCGCTCCGAGATCATCCGCGTAAAGACGGCTTGTTCGTTTTCTGCTGGCAAGTCGGTGCGTTTCATGCGGACATCGACAACTTCGATGCCGTACTGGTCGGTGTTGAGCAATTCATTAACTCTCTCTGTCACCGTATCATTCAAGCTGCCGCGCGATGAATTTTCATCGTTGATGATTTCATCATAATTTAACTGGCCGAGCTCGGTACGCACGACAGAATAAATGAACTCTTCCATGCGCGATTCAGCATTGATGATCGTACCGGCATTCGAAATCATGCTCAGTGGGTCAGTCACTCGCCATACTGCGTAATTATCGATCAAGATGCGTTTTTTGTCTTTTGTATTGATCTCCGCTTCCGACACATCATAAGTCATCTGGTATTTCGGAATCGTCGTGATGCTTTGGATGAACGGGATTTTCATCTTGATGCCCGGATCTTCCTGGACTTTGACGACTTCGCCGAACTGCCGGACAACGCGGTATTCGTTTTCTTTTACGACATAGGTATTGGTCAGCACGATCAACAATGCGAAAAAGACAAGCGTCGAGATGAGGATCGGTTTCCAGTATTTCCGGTAATTGATCGGCTCTCTCGGTTCTCTCGGTTTTTTGTCCCGATTTTTATTGCCGAAGATGTCCGTTGTATTGGAGTTGCCAAATGGCTGTTTTGGATCCATCAGTTGCCGCCTCCTTCATCAGTTTCTTCTTCCGCTGCCGGCGGTACTACGGTCTGTATTTCACCGAGCGGCAAATACTTCATTGTTCCCTCATCGTCATTCATGATATACAATTTGGCATTCGGTAGTACCGACTCCAAGGTTTCCATGATCAAACGCTGCCTGGTCACTTCCGGATTGCCTTCGTATTCCGCATACAGTTTATCGAATACCGCGACATCTCCTGTCGCTTGCTCGACGCGTTCAACTTTTTGTGCTTCCGCACGGGAGTTGATGGCGGATTTCTCACCTAGAGCTTCGTTGCGTTTTTGGTTTTCGTATTTATTCGCCTCGTTGATTTTCGTGTTCATCGTCTCACGGGCATCCGTCACGTTCGTGAACGCTGCACGGACTTCTTCGTTCGGCAGCTCCACATCCTGAAGCTTGACCGCCAAGACGGAAATGCCGATATCGTATTCTTCGATTAGTGATGATAGCAAGTCGCGTGTTTCCGCTTCGATTTCCGCTTTCCCTGAAGTCAAGGCGTCATCGATCAAGGAACTTCCGATGATCGACCGGATGGATGCCGATGTTGCGTCATGAAGCATTTCGCGTGGATCCTCCGCATTGAAGAGAAATTTTTTCGGGTCGGTGATTTTCCACTGCACGACGAGATCCGTCAGGACGATGTTCTCGTCTCCTGTAATCATCTTGGTTTCTTTGTCGTATGCAGTGACTTCGCCATCCTCGTTTTGGTCATAGCCGAATTGAAGGCTATACGTTTCTTTTGACATCACTTCCGCTTTTTGGATTGGCCAAGGCATCTTGAAATGAAGCCCCGATTCCGTAACCGGCTCTCCTGCTTCACCGAATGTGATTATGACTGCCTGTTCCGATTCATCGACCGTATACCAGGAAGTAAAGACAGCAACCAATAATAGGATGCCGACGACCGACAGCCCGACAATCGTCAGGATTCGTTTCGTGGTCATGTTGTTTCCCCCTTTTTTTCTTTATAACTATGTATACGGAATGATTGTGAAATAGTTTCAAGAAAATAGAAAAAGAGCCCGGGGAGGGGCTCTTTTTCAAGTCATGCGGTTGAAGGGGGTTCTATTAAAGAATAGCACCCGATTGTGAAGCTGGTGTTAAGCCTGTGTAAACTTACCATTGATTGTTTTTGTATTTTTTATAATAATTCACTTGGCGCGCAAAAAGATACAGTTTGCGTTTCATATGGGTGTCTTTTTTATAGAACAGTGGATTGCCCCATTTCTTTTCCTTGATCAGGCGCTTGATGTCTTTTTGGACTGCCTGATTTTGGACGAAGTTGCGCAATACCACTTTGGGGACGACCGTGAACAGGAAATCTTCATTCAAATACGTAATCGGCTTTTCAGTTTTGTAGATTAAATCATCGACCAAGTACTCTGCCATATTGTGGCCTAGCGCCGTCACGTAATAGCTGGAACGCCCCTGGCGGATATTCACTTCGAAGACCTTGAACTTCTTGTCGCGCGAATCGTATTTCAAATCGAAATTGGCGAAACCGGTATAGCCGACCGCTTCGAGGAAATGCTGGAGCTTTTGCATCATTTCCTTGTCGAAGCGCGTGATGAGGGCCGTGTAATTGCCAATGGCCGTCACGGTATGCTCTTGCAAGACAACTTGCGCGAACGTCACCAATTGCGTCTGGCCTTTCGAATTGGCGTAAATGACGGAATCCCACATATATGTATCATCGCCTGGAATGAAATCCTGAATGATCAATTCATCACGGTAGCCGCTTGCCTTGATTTTCTGGACGACTTCGAACAACTCTTTCGGGCTATCCACTTTATAGACTTTTTCCTGGCCTTCGAATTTATTGCGGCTGTATTCGATGCCATTGCTCGGCTTGACGACGACCGGATACATCATATCGCTATCGTCGAACGGCACATCCTGGCTGCAGTCGTAAAAATAAGTGGTCGGTGTATCGATGCCATGCTCTTTGCACAGTTCGTAGAAGTTCGCTTTCATCTGCAGCTGGTTCATTAATGCTTCATTCGGATAGTTGAAAACATAATGCTCGCGCAGCACTTTGGCATTTTCGATGATCAAGCGTACGTATAAATCGTTCGTCCCGACCAGCAGCAAGGTTTTGCCAGGAGCTCTGTATTTGTCTGCCATACCAATCAAAATATCCGCGAAATGTTCCGGTTCGGATAATTTTTTATCAAATTCGATGGTTTCAGTGATAGAGCTCATCTCCGTAAAGGACAATGGCTCCTTGCCGATCAAGATCGGCTTGATGCCGTATGCTTCGTGAAATGAAATTGCCATATTGTAAGCATTCATATCAGTACCGACAATGATCGGCAAAAATGGGTGTTTGGTTTTCATATGTTCCTCCTAAATTTCTTCCGCAAGCGGCAAATAGACGGTAAAAGTCGTTCCTACCCCGACTTCGCTTTCCACTTCGACATTGCCATGATGCGCTTCAATGATGTGTTTAACAATTGAAAGCCCAAGTCCTGTGCCACCTGAATTTCGGCTTCGGGCCCGGTCAACCCGGTAAAAACGCTCGAACAAGCGGCCGATTTCGGATGCTTCGATGCCGATTCCCTGATCTTCCACTTTCACAACCGCCCGATTTCCTTCCACATATAATTTCAGCGTCACCAGGGTGTTTTCTTGTGAATAGGTGGCAGCATTGATCAATAAATTGACGATCACTTGGATAAGCCGGTTCCCGTCGCCATTTACGATGACCGGTTCCAGATTCAGCTCAAGGCCAATGTTCTTTTCAGCCAGTTTCGGGTGCACCGTCTCAACAGCCCGTTCAATGACGGCTTTCATGTCTGTCGGCTCCAATTCGATGTGGAAAGCGGAACGCTCCATATTCGACAGGTTGAGCAAATCATTGATGAGCATTTCCAAGCGGTTGCTTTCCGTCTGAATAATTTCCAAAAATGACAATAACGTATCGGTATCCTGATAAGCCCCATCCAATAAGGTCTCGGAGAAACCTTTGATCGAGGTGACGGGCGTGCGCAGTTCATGGGAAACGTTCGCCACGAAATCTTTGCGCACTTGCTCCAACTTCTTCAACTCGGTAATGTCGTGGAAAACGATCACCACACCGAGCCAACGCTCGTGTTCACCAATGACCGGTGCACCGTAGACGTCCAGGTTCTTCATTTTAAGCCCTTCGGCAAACTCGATTTGGTCGCGTGAACGGGTCTCTGTCATGAAGACTGTTTCAATGAAGGATTTCAGCTCGGGTGCGATTTCGATTTCCCTGTACAGGCTGCCAAGAACCGTTTCACTGCTCAGGCCGGTTTCCTCAAGAAATGCCCGGTTGACCAATGAAATCGTCCCTTGCCGGTCAATCATCACTAACGCACTGCCCATATTCTCGATCAGGGTTTTCAGCCTCTCCTGCTCCATCAAGCGGACAGTGGCCACTTCCTGCAAATTTCGGGCAAGCACATTGATTGTCTTGTTCAGCTCCAAGCTGCCCTGGGCGTCGGATTCATAAGCACGTGCGCGGTAATTCCCTTTCACGAGCTCCACTGCGGTCGCCGTGGCATTTTCCACCGGCTCCACTTGCAGTCGGATAATGCGGTTTCCGATGACTGCA
>NZ_JAPEHT010000088.1 GCF_028823615.1 Planococcus sp. A6 | reverse complement strand
AGGCATCATCATTGCGCGCAGCACCCACAAAAAATAAATGCAGACAACAAAAAGGCCGGAGAAATATAACATTTCTCCGGCCTTCTTCTATTTTTAGAATAAACGCGGCGTCGGTGGCGTACCGGTCTTTTTCTCTACATTTTTATGGAAATCATCCGCATCTCTAGGATTTTTCGTAGATTCAAAATCGTCACGGCGCTCTGTATCAGCTAGATGCTCTTCTTCTGAATCACGGCCGAACGGCGCTGGCCCAAGATTTGGATCCACTCCCGGAGAAGGTTCATCTTGCCGGCGGTTCACCCCATCTTCCCGGTTCAATTCCTTTTCACCGTCTTGGTCTCCCAGTTTCGGCTCATGCTCCATGCGCTTTTCAGATGGCTTTTCAGCTTCCGACGGCTTTTCACGGTCGCTGGTCGGGTGAATTTCAGCACCTTTCAAACGGGAATCCTGGGATTTGCTATGCAATTGGGATTTATTCGTCTGTTCGCGCGTAGCATCGGTTGTGTAGATGCCTTCAACGCCCGTATCGTGGCCCCCTTCATGCTTTTGGATGTCTTTGTCGATGAGCTTTTCATCATCATGCATTCTACCGTCCCGTTCAACATCGCGGCCAAACGGCGCAAATGCTGTATTGCGCCCCTCGGCCTCCAGGTCCATAGGGGTGTTGTCGTCAGAATGTGAAGAGAAATGTTCAGTTTCTGCATTCCCGCTAGGTGCACCATCCGTATACAAAAGGACCGCACCGCGTTCGATTTCGCGCTCATAATGGTCAGCTGTGTCACGATCTACGCCAAATTCATCCAATTTAGCGCGGGCTTTGTCTTCTCCTGTCAACAGGGTTTTGATGCGGTTCCCGAAAGAGTTGGCTTTATGCGAATCCACACCATAACGGTCATGGGCTTCATTCACCAAGTTTTTATCGTTTGCAAGCACATGGATATCCTCATTGCGATAGCCTTTTGAGATCAATGCTTCCAAAGCTCGTTCCATTTCATCCTGTGAATAAACAATTTCAAATTGACGGTTTGTCTGTACCATTTATAAAACCTCCTGATTTAACTTGTATTGCTTTCTGTTTACCCGTACTTTATCGGTACTAAAACATTTCAATCCTTCTATATAATATATTTCGGAATCTTAAGCTATCTTCATAGGATATAATAAAGCCCCGATCTTCAAACGACCGGGGCCAACATATCACTTATATTTTTTATCGTTGGTGCTTTGTGCTTCTGTTTTGCTTGTGCCGCCCCGTGCTTTTTCGACTTCCGGTTTCTCTTGTGTCGTAAATGATACGTGGCGCTCGTCTTTCACTAATGTCGGATCTTGCAAGAAAGTCTCGCCACGTGCGAAACGGTCTTCCTGTTCATCATAATTATTATCGACGGACTGGATATACTGACGGCGTTCTGCATCAGTCGGTTCACGTTCGGGTGCACCTTCCGATTCCTTCACCGCATCGATGATCCCTTTTCTTTCGTCTTCTACATACAGCAGGATTCCGCCTTTAGCGACATCTTCTGTATACCGCTGCGCTTCTGCTTCCGATAAGCCAAGTGAATCAATAGATTCCTTAACTGCGCTTTTTCCTGTGACGAAACTCTTCATTTTATTCCCGAAAGACCCGGCTTTTTCCACTTCTACTTGATGGTCGTTTAGTTGATCCGTATGTTCAGCCACCGCATGAATTTCATTTGCGGAATACCCTTGTTCATTGAGTTGGCTAAGTTTACGGTCAAAATCTTCCTGAGAATAAACGATTCCAAGTACTTTTTTATTTGATGAGTTCATAATAATACCCCCGTTTGATTGATTTGGCTGTCGCATTATTCTTCCTTACCCTTCATTGCACTTTGTCTAAACTTTCATGAAATTATTCCGATAGAACAAAAGGACTAGTAGTAAGTCCAAATACTGTAATGATTTGGCTATTATTTTAGCTGTTAGGCACTTTTTACCTTTTTTCTCAAAACAGGAGTTACCGAAATAAAAAAGCAGTTTATTTTGAAAATTGATGCTATCATAGATTTAATATATGTAATTAAAGTAAAATGTGAATGTGGAGGCGGTAATTATCGTACTAAACAATCTATCGGATATACGCTTGTCAGGGCCGCCTGCCCAAGCGGAGGAAAACTCTCCTACATGGATGATTGAAGTACTGCCCATGCAAACGGAAAGGAGAGCGGACATGGACACTGGAATGCGACTGAAATATCATCGGCTGAAAAAACGGCTCAGCATGGAAGAAACTGCATCAGGCATTTTCTCTCCAAAAGATCTAAAAAAAATTGAAGCTGGTTTGAAAGAACCATCGCTAAAAGATTTGGAAGCATTATGTAAAAAACTCGAAATCCCGCTGGCTGCCAAAGACAACCCAATTGGCAAAGTGCTAGTGAAAAACTTTAAAAACTCATTGCTCCATCCTCAGAACAAAGGCAAAATCATGGAGCATTACGCTGACATTTGCAACCACCCTCTCCTGCGCGCAGACGAAGACGTCGAACTTGAATTCGATATCCAACAAATCCGCTATTTTATTATCACGGGTGACTTGGAAAGCGCAGAAAAGAAAATTAAAGAGATGGACCGGTTCAAGGAATTTATGGATCAAGAACAGTATTATCTGTACCACAAATATAATGGCAACTATAATTATATTTTGAATGATTACGAGAATGCGTTGAAAATATACTTAATCGCTGAAAAAATTGCTCCAAAGTCTATATCCGCCGCTGAAATAGGAGATCTATACTATTCTATTGGCATCTCAAGCAATCAGTGCGAAGAACATGAGTTAGCCTACAAATATTCAGAATTAGCTTTAAAAATTTATCAACAAGAGTTTGTACCTAAACGGATCGTAGAGTGCCATTTGAATATTGCGATTACTCACGAACACTTTGGCAACTACAAGCTATCTCTTGAACACCATAAGAATGCTTTAACTATAGGCAGTAAATTAGATATTGACATTCTAAAATTCACCACCGAATACAATGTGGGATTTTCAAATTTTATATATCAACAATACGAAGAAGCAATTCTTCATTTGAATAACGCTTTAAAATACATCCCAGACGAATACTTAGCTGATTGCGTTTCCACATACTGTTTGCTGATCAGAAGTTATTTAGAAATCAATGATAAAGTTAAGGCTAAAGAAGCTATTGAAGCTGGATCAAAAAAAATTAAAGCAAAAGATATAGCTTTAAATTCACCAGCGAACTCTTCTTTCAGAAACGTTTATATGGAATTCATTGCTCTAACTTATTTACTTGAGGGAAATGAAACAGAGTTTGAAAATATTTTACTTAAAGAGCTAATAAAGACTTTTGAAGAATCAAACAGTTTTCATGATTTAGGATACTATTTTGGATATTTGGGTAAAATATACTTTAGACAAAGCCGATACAAAGAATCAGCTATTATGTTAGAAAAATCAAAGGATGCTTACAAAGCAGTCCTTAATATTAGTTAGGAGTGAGAATATAATGAAAAAAAGCATGTTTTTCTTATTAGTATCTACTTTTGTAATAAGTACTTTGCCAAGTGTTATTGCCCCAAACTCTTCCAACGATCTAGTGGTTCAGTCTCATAATCCTGAATTTTCGTCAGTCGAAGACCAATTTGCTGTTAAGTCTCGTATCCCTGAACCTTGGTCTGTCGAAGACCAAGACCAATTTGCTGTTAAGTCTCGTATCCCTGAACCTTGGTCTGTCGAAGACCAATTCGCTGTTAAGTCTCGTATCCCTGAACCTTGGTCAGTCAAAGACCAATTTGCTGTTAAGTCTCGTATCCCTGAACCTTGGTCTGTCGAAGACCAATTCGCTGTTAAGTCTCGTATCCCTGAACCTTGGTCAGTCAAAGACCAATTTGCTGTTAAGTCTCGTATCCCTGAGCCTTGGTCAGTCAAAGACCAATTCGCTGTCAAGTCTCGTATCCCTGAGCCTTGGTCCGTTAACCCGAAAGCATAAAATTTAATCATTACATTTTTAACCCGCTCTTCCAATACGGAGGGCGGGTTTTTAATTGTTTCATAAGAAAAACGCTGGGACAGCCCCCAGCGTCAGTTCTCATTGATTCTGTTTTTTATCAATTAGGCATTCATTGACGAAGTACGAGAAAATATTGCGTGAAGCTTCATCGCCTTGCAGCGCAAACTCTTCAGGATGCCATTGGATGCCCATCGCAAACTGATGGTTCGGGCTCTGCAATGCTTCTACAAGTCCGTCTGCTGCACGGGCTGCCACTTCCAGCCCTTCCGCCACATCTTTAACCCCTTGGTGATGGAAAGAATTCACATGAAACTCTTTTTCTTTCATGATTTTATAAAGCAAGCTGTCTTCTTCTAATTTCACGGAATGCGTACGGTGGGTCCGCATTGCCATTTGCTTGTGCTGGTAAAGCGTACCTTCGTATTGGGATTCCAGATCTTGATAGACGGTACCACCAAACGCTACGTTGAACATTTGCATACCCCGGCACATTCCAATAAATGGCTTATCCAATTTCAGGAAATTTAAGATGAGTTCAGCTTCGTATTTGTCGCTGCCTGGATAAACTGCACCTAGACGGACATGAGGCTCTTCCCCATAAATATTCGGGTTGATGTCCCCGCCTCCTGTTACAATCAATCCATCCAACCGTTCGCAAAGCAGCGGAATATCTTCCTCGTCCACAATCGGGACAATCAAAGGCAATCCCCCTGCCTGTAGGATGGCATTTGCGTAGACAGGATCTAACGAATACATTTGATCCTCTTCGACACGAGCCGTAATTCCAATAACCGGTTTGTTTTCTGTAGCCACTATAATTCCCCATTTCTGCAACAAAAATTAGTCGATGCAGGTTTATACCCTTTATAAGACGTAAGATAAACTTACATTTTCTTGCTTACAGATCAGGGAAATGTTGATAGCGGCTTAAAGCTACTTTTCCTTCTTCCTCAAAACAAAGTCCTTCTTCTTCCAAAAGCAACTTTTGGGTGAACCGTCCTTCTCCGTCTTTTATGGCAATTTCACCTTTCGCATTGACGATTCTGTGCCACGGAATATCTTGCGTTTCACTCATACTGTGGAGGATTCTTGCCACTTGACGGGCAGAACGAGGGCTTCCAGCTGTACTGGCTACTTGCCCGTAAGACATCACTTTTCCTTTCGGTATGCTTTTCATGACCTCGATCGCTTTCTTTGTAAATGGCTGCATTGCTTAATAACTACCCCTTTTTGGCATTCTGTGAATGTTTCTTGATTTCCTCAAGCAACTCGCCTTCCTCATATCGTTGAATCAAGTCTTCTACAAATTCAATCAAGGGCAAATTGGAAGCTTCCACAGCCAATCCATCGCTTTCGGCATGCACTTGACGATAATAAGCACCCATTTTTTCCACTTGTTCCTTGAAACCATCCAAACTGGATTCATCAGCGTATTTTAACGGTTGTTGAGGAGTTTTCTTCTTTCCTTCATTTACGTAAAGAAAGTGCATTTTGTCAAGCTCCTGTACTTTCTCGTCGAATAAGCGCTGGTGATCATCGTATCGGTAGAAATTGCGCCAGTATTCGAAGATGGTTTTCGCCACGCCGAGGCGCAGCGCCCCATTTACAGAATCCATTTCTTCCACAACGCATAATTCGTACATGATTTTGCGCAACGATTTCTTATATTCCCGTTCCACTACCCCTTTATATTGCGTATATCTCATTTAGTATACCCCCCTGTATTTTTTGAGTACGTTTCAAATATTGCGGTAGCGTCGGATGATGTCTTCATCGTCCAAAGAAATGAATTGGTCGTATATCTTTTGTTTATGGATGTACCTGCCGATAAAGAAAGTGGATGGCTGCATATTGGCAATCGCCCGTTTCGCATCTCCCAATTCACTGTCCAAGCTTCCTCCTAAATGGAACTCTTCATAATAATTATCCAACCCCCATTCAGCAACTTTAGCCAGTAATTCATGATCCGCCTTGTGCTTTTTCCCCTCTGGTAAATTGCCTTCTAAGTGAAAATGAACAGTCTTGCCCATCGCCAAGACATAGCAGGCGGATACCAATTTTTCTTCTCTATACGCTCCGAACAAATGAAGGTTTGGGCCGAGCGTGCTGACTAAGGCTTCAAAATAGTCATTGGTAAAAAAATAATAACTATCAGCCTCTTCCCGTCTTCGGGCATTCGAGTAATAAAGGACAAGAAATTCGAACATATGGCGGACAGTCCCTAACTTTCGAACCTCCACTTCAGGTGAAGTTGGTTTACCTTGCACAAAAGGATTTTGCCACTTTTTCAAATCAATCGAATAAGTTTCATATAAGGGCAATAGTTGCATATAGTTTTTGAAGAACTCTGCATTTCCCCGGGAAGGGTGAAACCGGATGAACTCAGCTACAATCTGTTCGTTTTCACAGAAATCGGTGAATTCCTTCCTGAAATTGGCTACTAGCGATGCGCTGTCGGATCGTATGTTCAGCACCGGCCCACCATAACCAAACGGTGTCGCAATATCATAATACTGCGGCATTTCTTCGTTCACTTTTCTTTTGATGAAAGGGTATGCCACTTCCCCGTCTTCGCATCGAAAATAAAAGAGGTAAGCTTCTCCAGGATCCAATTTAAGGGCACTCAGAAAGTATTGCGTCGTGTAGTAAATATCCTGTATGTCTAAGGCATCAAGTATTTCCTGCCATTTGATATGCTCTTGGATGGAAACCAGCTTATACATACTCTCACCCCTGCTTTAACTACTGCTTATTTGAAGACGGTCTGTAAATGTGCGTTCTTTCTTCTTCCAAATTGAGCATATCGTCTAACAAAACCGAATAACTCAAATGTCAGGCTTAGCAGGATTCCCGCCACCAAGCCTGCAATTGCCGCTAACGATAACAGGATACTCAAACTGCTATTCTCTTCAAGCGCATTTTGTGAAGTGCCGGCTTTCAAGATGACGCTCACGTTGTCCACTTTCAACAGATGCTTCACTTCTTCTTGCAAGCTGAAAGCTATGGCATTTGCTATTTTAGCAGCTTCATTTTTTTCCCCAGCCGAGACAACGATATTAAGGACTTGTGAGTTTTCCGGCCGGTTGATGGCTATGCGATGATGAAGATCTGCCATCGAATACTCGCTACCTGTACGTTCAAGCACCTGGGACAGCACAGCAGGGCTTTTCGCCAAAACTTGGTAGGCTTCCAAAGTTTGATAATCGGATGTGGCTAAAGTCTCCCCATGAATAGTCTCGGATGTAAGCGGTTCGACAAACACTTGGCTTGTCGCCATGTATTCGGGCTCGTAAATAAAGACCGACACGAGCCATACGGCAAAGACCGTTGATACAGTTGTACCGGCTACCAGCACAAAATTCCTGCTGACGCACGCTAACAGCCGGCGCCCAATTAGTTGTTTCCCCATTCCCCATCCTCCTCACTAAGACATTATCGAACTTCCTATCTAAAAATTCAGATTATTCTAGTACCTTTATATCACACTTTGTTGGTTCATTCTACACTTTTAAGCGTATTTTCATAAAAATTCTTAATAAATATAAGTAAATAGACTGTATCTGTCTTAACATTTAATTTAAATACGAATAAAATAGTCTTATATGTTCACTTTAATGAAAAATGTCTTTTTCGGTGGACTAGGCTTTTTGTACCTACTTCAAAAATACAGCCACAAGAAAAAGACCGGCGGAATATCCGCCAGTCTTTGCTAAGCTGATTCTTCAGATCGCTAAAATTATTCCTGCCACAAACCGATGATACCGTTTCTTCTATAGATAATCTCTTCTTCCTCGAGCCGTTTCAGGACTTTGGTCAAGGTTTGGTGAGAAATATTCAAGTCGTGGGTGATTTCTTTAATCGTCTTGAAAAGTACACCTTCCGACGAAGCATTCCTAATGAAGTACTCCATGAATCTTTCAGCGATTTCTGCTGTGCGAGCAGTTTCAGATGAAAAATAATGACGGCATTCCTTCAAGATTTTCTCTTCGGAAAACGGGCGCGCATTGTTAGAAGCATTATTCTCAACTGCTTTCACGTTCATCACCTCCGTACAGGTTGTAATATCATTGCTTGCATTCTATATACCCGATTTACCGGTAAATATACACTCTATATCAATTTAACCTGATAATTCCATAATAAGGATCTCTACATCCATATTTTTCAAATCTATTTGCGCAAAAAAAGACAGAGGCATCTCCTCTGTCTTCCGAAAAAATTGCTTATGATTTTGCCATTCTCGATTCGATAAATGCTTTTAAAGCGTGAACCCCGTGAACACAATCAGACAAGGACGACCACTCTTTAGGATTGTGGCTGATGCCGTCTTTGCTGCGGACAAACAGCATCGCAACCGGAATATGACGTCCGACGATCATGGCGTCATGGCCCGCACCGCTCGGTATCCGCACCGGCTCGATTCCTTGTTCTTGCAGTATCCCCGAAATTTCCTGCTGCAATTCCTCTGAGATCGGCACAGGAGTGATGCTCGTATTTTGCTGGAGTGAAACAGTAACCCCGTGCTTGTCAGCTACTTCTTCTGCCAGACTTCGAATGCGCTCCACGAGTTGGTCGCGCGGTTCTTTATAGATGTCGCGCGCATCGACATGCAACACGACCTGCTCCGGAATAACATTAATGCCATTTGGCGATACATCCAGCTTGCCGACAGTCGCTACAGCCGTCTCGCTGATCACTGGGGGAAGCTCGGGCAAGCGGCTGACGAATTCGCCCGCTGCCACCAAACTATCCGTTCTGCCGATCATCGGCGTATTGCCAGCATGTCCTGCCTGACCTGAAAATTTCACTTCCATCCAGGCCGGGCCAGCGATTCCGCTGACGATGCCAACCGGCTGATTTTCTTGTTCCAGTTTTTTTCCTTGCTCGATATGCACTTCTGCAAATAATTCCAGCTCCGACAAATCCCTAACCGACTTGCGGAATCCATCCAGGGAGCTGCCATAAGAATTTAGAACTTGTTCCAAGCCCTCCCCGTTGTAATCCCGCAACTGATTCATCTCTTGTTCAGTAATGTCCCCCGTCATCGCACGGCTCCCGGTCAGGCCGCTATTGAATCTCGAGCCTTCCTCATCAGTGAAAACCACCACTTCATAGGGTTTTTCAGGAACAAAACCGACTGACTTCCAGGCTTCAACCACTTCAAGCGCAGAGAGCACGCCAAGCGGGCCGTCAAAATTGCCGCCATTAGGTACGCTGTCGACATGAGACCCCGACACGATGGCCGGCCCAGACGAACGTCCCGGTAAAGAACCGAAAACATTTCCGGCACCGTCTTCCCTCACGCTAAGCCCAGCCTCTTCCATCCAGGACCTGACCAATTGCTTAGCTTGTTTTTCTTCACCGGATAACCCCGGCCGTTTGATTCCGCCGGGTTCGGTATAGCCGATTTCCGACAAGGCATGCAAGCGTTTTGCGAGGCGTTCCCCGCTTACTCCTGAATGGTCCAATTGTTTATCGTATCCCTTGATCAAGTCTTCGTATAATGTGCTATTTCCCATAAGCCCCTCCATCGATTCGATTATTTTTTATTCAAGTAAGAATAAGCGTATTGTGCATACAATTCCGCACCGGTTGAAAGTGCCTCTTCATCGATATTGAACCGTCCGTGATGATGTGCCCACTCCGTATCTTTTTCTGGATTCCCCGCTCCGACCAATGCGAAACAGCCTGGTGCTTCGTCCAAAAAGAATGAGAAATCTTCTCCACCCATCGTCGGCTCTTCATGGTACAAAACATCTTCCCCGAAAGCTTCCGCTACAACTGCACGGGCCAACTGTGCGCTTTCAGCTTCATTGATGACCGCCTGCGTGCCGCGGATGTATTCGAGTTCAGCAGTTCCACCATAGAGCTCGGCAGTATTTCTGGCATATACTTCGAGCTGCTTTTCGATATGGTCGCGCACTTCCGGATCGAAACAGCGGACCGTGCCTTCAATAAGCGCATTTTCTGCAATAACATTGAAGCGTGTGCCGACCGTCATTTTGCCAACCGTGACGACGGCGGGCTGCTGGGGGTCTATTGTTCTTGAAACGATTGACTGGACATTCATGACAAACGAAGACGCCATGACCGATGCATCGATGCATGCTTGCGGCATGGCACCGTGCCCGCCGCGCCCAGTGAATCGAATATTGAAAATATCAGCAGACGCGAATGATGGACCTGCTGTGCAAGACACCATCCCAGTCGGGCTTTGTGACCAGATATGCATGCCAAATACATTATCGACGCCTTCCATTGCGCCTTGTTGGACCATTGCCCGTGCGCCTGTCGCGACTTCTTCTGCTGGCTGGAACAAGAATCTGACCGTTCCCTCAAGCTTATCTTTGATCGAAACAAGCGCTTTTGCAGCAATTAACAACATTGCTGTATGGGCATCGTGCCCACAAGCGTGCATTTTGCCTTGTTCTTTGGAACGGTACGGCAAATCTGAAGTTAACTCTTCGACAGACAAAGCGTCCATATCTGCCCGCAGCGCCACCGTCTTCCCAGGTTTGGCACCAACTAACTCCCCAACGACACCGGTCGGTTCGGTTTTACGGCAGTCAATCCCAAGTTCGGTCAAATAGTTAAAAACGTATTCCGTTGTCTCATACTCTTCCCAAGACAACTCTGGTTCGCTATGCAATTTTCTTCGGATATCAACCAGTTCCCCGGCATGATTTGCTATTTCTTTTTTGATCGCTTCAAGTATCACTGCAAAACCCTCCTAAATGGTGTTTACAGGAATCCGACGAAGATTCCTGCCAAGATGACCGAGACGATGGTGACCGTAATGAATCCAGCGACGAGCATCGGCGGCAGCATGCGGCTAGTCAGCATTTCGCGTTCTTTTTCGTCCTGCGTCAATGCATTGATCACTTCAACCGTGATGATATAATCTGCCGGGAATCCGTAAAGTGCCGTCAACGAGCAAGCGAACGCCATTTCTTTACTGACTTTTAAGATCTTCCCGATGATGAACGAAAAGATATACATCCCGACAAGCCCGATAATGATGCAGCCAATCAACGGATAAAGAATTTCCAGCATCATTTGAGGTGTCGCCGTTTTCAACCCATCAAAGATGAATAGCAGCAAAGCCATAATCGCAAAGCCGAAGCCATTTGCCTTTTGCAGCGGGTGGCGCTCCAAGAATCCGATCGAACGCGCTAATACCCCGAACAATAAGCACAATACATACGGGCTGATTTCCACAATCGGCGCAGCCAATGTTGAAGCCAGATACGCAGCATACCCGACTAAAGCAAGACGGAAGAATTTGAAAAAATCGGTATTGTATTTCTCCGGCAAGGCCGCAAACAGCTTCGGTTTTTCGTCCTGGACTTTTTCTTCAGCCGTTCCTGCTGCCAAAGGTGCGTAATCCGGCAGTTCATTATTGCGGTATTTCTGGAGCAAGTTGCGGCCTTCTCTTTTCAACATGACAGAAGTCAGCGGATAGCCTGCAAATCCTTGGATAACATAAATGACGATGGCGAACACGGCGAGCGTCGGAAGCCCTGCAGCTGTCGCCCCTTCCGACATAATTAGCGCTGATACCAATCCACCTACGAGTGGCGGGATGGCTACGATGACCGTCTGGAAATCAAACAACAAGGTCCCGATCGCAAGCAAGAAGACGACAATTCCTAAGATTCCAGACAAGGCGATCAAAATGGTGCGCCACTGCTTTTTCAGTTCATCCAGCGACAACAAAGTCCCCATATTCGTGATTAGCAAATAAATCAGCAAGGTGGCGACGACCGGCGGGATCCCCCCGATGGTTACGATATCTTCCGGGAAGAATGTCCAATAGCCAATTAAAAACAATACCCCACTGACGAAAATCGATGGAATCCAAGCTTTGGTGCGAATGGAGATCAGTTCTCCGATAAACAGGATGAAAGCCATAATGGCCAAGGCTAACATTTGGGGCATAGTGTTCATTCCTCTCTCAGCTTCAAAACATTATACGAAAACAGGTTTTTTCAGAAGCTTATTAGTTTTAAGCAATAGTAGCACAGAATTTCGAGTTCGGAAATAAAATTTATAGACTATTTTGAAATAACTTTAAATTGAATAAACGTTCATTTAAATGTAAGCGCAACCAATAGTGATATATTGCGTATTTCTTAAGACGTGAACTTTTTGAGTCCATTATTTATTTTTTATTGAATGTTTCAAGTGCCAGCCATCCCCCTGCGCAAGTTTAGACATTTTCAAGCTGAGGTATTGACTACAAGAAGCATAATTTAAGGAGGAGTTTGAATGAACGGCAAACATTATATAAATGGTGAATGGACGGATAAAGGAAATGATTCCATTAAAGTCATGAACCCGGCGACCGGCGAACAAGTAGGAACAGTCCCTAATGGCGGCGAAACGGAAGCGACTGAAGCAGTTGAAGCTGCCGCTGCGGCATTTCCTTCCTGGTCGAAGACAACGGCTTATGAACGCGCAGAATTATTGATGAAATGGCATGATCTTTTATTGGAGCATAAAGAAGAAGTCGGGGAAATCCTGACGAAGGAAATGGGCAAGCCGCTAAAAGAAGCGATCGGTGAAGTGGAATATTCCGCATCGTTCATATCGTGGTTCGCGGAAGAAGGCAAACGCGTTTATGGCCGGACCATCCCTGCGAGCAAAGATGGCAAACGCATCCAAATCAATAAACAGCCAGTAGGCGTTGTCGCATCTATTACCCCTTGGAATTTCCCTGCAGCCATGATGGCACGGAAAATGGCGCCAGCACTTGCAGCCGGCTGCACTTTCGTCTCGAAACCGGCGAAGATGACTCCACTCACAGCGGTCCGCATATTTGAGCTCGCGGAAGAAGCCGGATTCCCGAAAGGCGTCGTCAATCTGGTGACCGGCAGCGCCTCACAAATCGGCAAAGTGTTTACGAGCCATCCATCAGTTCGCAAATTGACTTTCACCGGCTCGACTGAAATCGGCAAGGAATTGATGAAGCAAGGCGCCGATACGATGTTGAACCTGTCGTTGGAACTTGGCGGGCATGCGCCGATCATCGTTCTCGATGATGCAGATATCGACAAAGCGGTCGAAGGCGTCATGGCGTCAAAATTCCGCAACGCCGGGCAGACTTGTGTATGCGGCAACCGCATTTACGTCCAAGAAGGAATCGTCGATGAATTTTCCGAGAAGTTGAAGCAAGCAGCCAGCCAATTGAAAGTCGGTAATGGCCTCGAAGACGGAGTCGATATCGGCCCGCTCGTCGACAAAGATGGCTACGAAAAAGTAGAGCGCCACGTAAAAGACGCCGTCGATAAAGGCGCGAAAGTACTAGTCGGGGGTGACGGCCAGACGGATAACGATGCTTACTTCTACAACCCGACTGTTCTCGTGGATGCTACAGAAGATATGCTGGTCATGAATGAAGAAACTTTTGGGCCAGTTGCGCCAATCATGAGCTTTAAAACCGATGAAGAAGCGGTTAAGCTCGCAAACGATACGCGCTTCGGACTGGCTTCTTATTTCTTCACTGAAAGCATGTCACGTGGAACTTTCGTTGCCGAGAATCTGGAATACGGCATCGTCGGCTGGAATGATGGCCTCCCTTCGACAGCACAAGCACCATTTGGCGGAATGAAAGAAAGCGGCGTCGGCCGTGAAGGCGGACAGGAAGGCCTCGATGCATTCCTTGAAACCAAATACATCTCCATCAAATTGTAAAAAACTTGCACACAATACAGAAAAAAGCTCCGGATCAAGGGATCCGGAGCTTTTTGTTATGCAACTGTTTCATATGATTTGGTGCCGCTACAGGCCGGCTTCAT
>NZ_JAPEHT010000087.1 GCF_028823615.1 Planococcus sp. A6 | reverse complement strand
GCTTTTTTGGTTATTTTAAGATGAATAACTTTCGATCAAGCGCCGCGCCACATTCAAGCCGCTCAACGTAACCATCGGAGAGCCGCCACCGGGGTGGACGCTTCCGCCGACAAAGAACAGCCCCTTGATGTCGCGGCTTGCATTCGATGGACGCAAAAAGGCGTCTTTAGGGTGATTGGATGACGGCCCGTACAAAGCCCCGCGATGAGAACCGAACGTATCGCGGATGAATTCAGGAGTGAAGATCCGTTCTTCTTGCAGGTGGTCGCGTATTTTTATTCCATAATATTCCAATGAATCATAAATTCGTTCTTTGTATAGCTGCGGGTCAATCTGTAAATCGCCTTGCGCTGTCAGGGCAGGGGCGTTGACGAGAATGAACAAATTGTCCCCGGCCGGCGAGACGGACGGGTCTGAGTGGGAGGAATTGCTGATGTAGATGGTCGGCTCGCCGCTGTATTGCTTGTCGGCAAACAACTCACGGAACTCGCGCGGATAATCGGCTGAAAAGAAGACGTTATGATGCTTCAGTTCCGGTAAGCGGACATCAAGCCCTGCTGTGATGACAAAAGCAGAAATCGACGGCTCGAACCGGTCGCGCTTTGCATCCCGGAAAGACGGGCGCTCTGCTTCATCCACCAACTCAGGAAATGCCGACAATAAATCTCCGTTCAAGATGACCGCATCGGCGGCAATCCGTTCGCCATCCGCGAGCTCCACGCCGCATGCTTCGCCTTGTTCTGTCAAAATGCGGGTGACTGCTGTCTCGGGATGCATTTCCACGCCGCATTCCGCTGCGACCGCTGCAAAGCCCTGTGCAATCGATACGTTTCCGCCTTTTGCGTAAAAGACGCCTTGAGAAAGTTCAAGGTGAGCGATCATCGCAAACGTGGCAGGGGCTTTATAAGGTGATGACCCGATATAAGTAGCGTAGCGCCCGACTGCCTGGCGCAAGCCTTCGTGCTTGAAATAGCGGTTGAAAAAATGGTCCATCGATTCAAGCGGGCGCACCTTCAGCATGGCCACCCCGAGTGATGGGGACAGATAATCGCGGAATGACTGGAAGCTCAGCGGAAAGAAATACTGTTCGGATGACTTATACAAGCGGGCGACTTCAGCCAAGAATGCATCGTATTTACCGGCGGCAAAAGGGTCCAGCGTTTCGAGCTGGCGGATCATTTCGCCGCGGTCTGCCGTAAAGTCGATATGGCTGCCGTCTGAAAAATGGTTGCGCGTATGGACAGCGAGTTTTTCAAGTTGAAAATACTCATCAGGGTCGCGACCGGTCTGTTCGATGACCTCACGAAAGATATGCGGCATAGTAATTGTGTTTGGGCCAAAATCGAAACGGTAGCTGCCGAGTGCAACAGGCATCAGCTTGCCGCCGAAATGGCTATTTTTCTCGAATAGGCTGACGCGCAAGCCAGCGTTCGCGAGCGTAATCGCAGCAGACAAGCCGCCAAGCCCGCCCCCGACGATGGCGATATGTGGTCGTTTCATGAATAATGCCTGCCTTTCCATGTATAGGACTCATTTTTCAACGATTTTTTCATGGCCGTGAGCATGACTGCAAGCATGGCTGCTGCTTGCAGTGGAATGAGAAATGCCAAATACCAGCGCTGATTGGTTACCATGTCGACATACCAGCGCTGCAAAACAGTCAGCGCGTATGGCACGAGCCAGATCCAGTTGGCCGTCACAAAGCCGGCTGCGGCTAGAAATAGAGGAAAGATGTAAAAGACGCTGTAAAACAAGGTCAGAAGGATGGCGATCAATGGCGAACGCCCGATGCCAGTGTAGCTATTCTTCAAGAAACCTTCCCATACTTCCGCTGGCGTTTCATACATCCGGCATTTGACCGAAGCGGTGATATTGGCAAGTAGCACTTTATGGCCAGCTTGTTTCAAGGTGCGTGCAATATGTACATCCTCGACGAGTGAAGTGCGTACGGCTTCGTGTCCGCCGATCGACTCGTAAGCTTTTCGTTCAAATGCCATCCACATGCCATTTGCTGCGGTGGCTGCCGGGAATTTCGCGTAATTCGCCAGCGCTAACGGCAAGTGGAATAGAATGACGAAATGAAGCATAGGCACGAGTAATTTACTCAAGAACACCGGCACTTCAAAAGCAGGGAATCCGGACAACAGGGCAGCACGCCGTTTTTCCATCAAGCCGAGTGTCTGCCGCACCGCCTGCTTGCGGAAGCGGACATCGGCATCGACGAAGAATAAGTAATCGCCGGAAGCGTGTTTTTGCAATTGATGGCAGGCATGGACTTTGCCGATCCACCCGGCAGGCAGTTCGACGCCTTGCAGGACAGTGAAGCGCTTGTCGCCCGCAATTTCCCGGTCGAGTGCCGCTTGGGTGCCATCAGTCGACTGGTCATTCAAAAGGATGAATTCGGCTTTTTCCCAGTCGGTTTCTTTTAATGAACGGACAATCGTCGGCACGTTGCGCTCTTCGTTGCGCATCGGCACGAGAATGGACACGAGCGGTTCTGTTTTCATTAGTGGCTGTTTAGGCAGCGCCGGCAGGAACAGGCGATTGAAGACAATCCACAAGAAAAAGGCGATATGGATGACGATCAAAGCCGTGATCATGATTTGCGCCTCCTTTTCAGCATCTCCTGGAATTCTCCGTAATTTTCGTTTAGCACTTCTTTTTTTAATCGATCAAGCGCAGCGGTTTCCCGTTCCTGCAGCCATAAGGTCCGGTCGTGTCTTGTGCCGGCGGGGATGTCATCAAGTGTTAGGCTATCACCTTGGTCGATCCACACTTCGGGATGTTTGTCGCGGCGCATTGAATAATAAAAGCGTACCGGAACGAGCGGAATCTCCGGACATTTCTCCATCAAATACAGGACGCCTGTATGAAATTCCAGCGGGCGCGTCTCCAAATGATATTCATCGCCTTGCGGAAACAGGATGACTGTTTTGCCTTGTTTCAATAAATTCTCGGCATAGCGCAGCGAAGCCAAAATATCTTTCGGATTGCTGCGGTCGATTGAAAAGGCGCCGAGCCGTCGGAAAAAAGGAAATTCCTTCAGCCCGTGTTCGTGCATCATGATATGGACGTCCAAGTTCCAGACGCGCCGGTTTAAAAAGAAGAACAATAATCCGTCCCACCAGGAGCTGTGATTTGAAATGATCAGCGCCGGCCCTTTAGGCGGGCGGATGTTCCGGCCGTATAAATGGGAAAAAGAACGATGGATCGATGGCATTAAATACAGGGCGAATGCGCGTTCAAAGAGCGCTGATTTTTTCGCCTGGATCATTGCGGCCGCCTCTTCCATGCCAGGGCGACGATCGCTGCCGTCAGGACGGAGGTCAGGAAGGCTGCGAGCCATAATCCGTTGATCAACCCGAGCAGCACGAACAAGGCGATCATCAGCACATACAAGAGTGCCATCCGCTTCTCTGCCTGGCCGGCTGACACTTCAAGCCTTTGCTTTTTGAAGGCGGCATCGAGTATGAGGTGGAGAGTGAAGGCTACGATAAACCAGCCGGTGAAATTGGTCCACGGGATATCATAGTAGAAACCTGTATCTTCCCATAACCAATAGCCTTTCACTTTATAGGCGACCGGATCGATGATCAAGTCAATGATGACCGCTGCAATGCCTCCGGTGGCTGCATACAAAAAACCGCCGCCTGGTACGATCCAGCGGGCGATGACGTGGCTCGTCGCCATGACCATGAGCCAAGCGAAACCGATTGCGACCGGGACGCCGAAGACATTCGGGGCGAAGCGGTCGGTATAATCGTAAGAACCGAACAAGAAGCCGCTGTCGGCGCCAGCCCATTCAACGATGAAGGTCGAAAAGAAAATGAGTACGCCGATCGACCCGCCGATTGCAGGGCCGAATCGCCGCCATAAATAAAGGAAGCCGAGGGTTCCCGCAAGGATCAAGAAGAAGGCGTTGGCCCATTCCAGCCAAGATGGCAATAAATCAAAACCCAGCAAGATAACACCGCAGATATACCAAAAAATGAATAACTTAAAAATCCGATCTTCCCATTTCACGAGCAGCACCTCATCTAAATTAGTTATACAAATAGTGTACAACAATAGCTGGAAAAGGCGAAAGAAAAGGGCGAGGTGCTCTGTTAGCGAAATGGCGAAACTTTTTTGCATTGCGTTTTTTTGCTGTGACAGTTGGCATGGCGGTATATTTATGAGGAAAATGTCATAAACGCTAGCAGAATTTTCAGTAAAATATTGCAGGGAATCCTGCAAAAGTATATACTAAGTGACAAGCAACTAAGCGTGTTCTTGCGATGGGGGAATGAATATGCAGGATTTAATGCGAAATGTGTCAGCTTCTTATAAAGAATTCAGTTCCGGGCAAAAAAAGATTGCAGACCTCTTTTTCCGCGAACCGATTTTCATCGCTTTTTCTCCCGCATTGGAAGTGGGAAGGCGGGTGCAGGTCAGCGAGTCGACCGTCATCAGGTGGACACAGAAGCTCGGCTACAGAGGGTATACAGAGTTTCAGCATACGCTTCAACGTAAGCTGGCAGAGGAACGGCTGGACAATGCACAACAGGAACGACCTGTTACTACGGACCAGTCGTTTCTTGAAAACCTGCTCGATGCAGACATCACCAGCATCCTGAAGCTCAAGCAAACGATCAATGAAGAAAATTTATTGCAAGTGGTCGATCGCATCAGCAAATCTGGGCAGCGTTATGTCACAGGTAATTTCTTTGATTTCGGCTTAGCTGAATGGTTTGGCGGGTGGCTTGGCAGCGCGCTCGGAAATACAGCGATGATGCAGCCTGGAACTGCCGTTTACTATGGGCAGATGGCTGAGCTTGGGCCAAACGATACGGTCATCGCTTTCGCGTTTCCGCGCTATACGCGTACCTTGATGGGCACCTTGGAGCAAGCGAAACGCAAAGGTGCGGAAGTCATCGTCTTAACCGATAGTGAGGATTCACCGGCTGCGAAGAACGCTGATATCGTTCTGACCGTTTCCGTCAATGCGAATCTGAACATCGATTCCTACACAGCGGTCCATGCCTTACTGACTTCTGTCATGCGCTTTGTTTATGTCAAGGAACATGCAAAAGTGAAGGAAAAGCTCGCGCAGCTCGAAGCGGCTTACACGGACCAGGACATCTTCATATAATATCACCCATCGCAGGCACGTCCCGAATCGCTCCGGCGTTTTGGTCAAACATAAACGAAAAGGGGAGAGCAATATGAATAAAAAATTTACAACAGCAGGCGTAATTTTAACAGCAGGCATGCTTTTGGCAGCTTGTGGATCGGACGACTCAACCACCGGCTCGGAAGGATCAAGCGAAGGAGCGGCAGGAAGCGATTTGAACCTGGTAGAAGAAGGTAAGTTCACTACTGCTTCAAGTGGGTTGTACAAGCCGTTCAACTACGAGGAAGGCGGCGATTTGACCGGCTTCGATATCGAAATCGGCAATGCCATCGCAGAGGAAATGGGACTTGAACCAAATCCGATCACGACGCCTTGGGAAACGATCATCCAAGGATTGACGACCAACCGTTTCGATGCGATTTTGGGGTCGATGGCCATTACAGAAGAGCGTGAAGAACAAGTCGCCTTCTCGGATCCATACTATTACTCAGGCGGGGTTATCTTCGTGCGCGAAGGCAATACGGAAATCCAGTCGGAAGAAGACCTTGAAGGCGCGACAATCGGCGTCGTCGGGCAAAGTACGTATGATACGGCAGCACAAAAATACACAGATGATATCCAATACTATAATAGTGACGTTGTCGCTTTGCAGGATTTGACGGTTGAAGGCCGCTTGGATGCCGTTATCACGGCTGACGTCGTCGGCTTTGAAGCACAAAACGCAGGGCTTGAAATCGAAATGGTCGGCGACCCGCTTTGGATCGAGCAAGCAGCTGTCGCTGTACGCCCTGAAGATGAGGAATTGCTCGCTGCAATCAACGAAGCGTTAGCGGCAATCATCGAAGATGGAACTTACGCAGAGATTTCGGAAAAATGGTTCGGACGTGATCTCCTTGATGTCGATCTTGAAGGCGTCGAAATTCTCAATTAAACACAGCTGGGAATAGAAGGGAGATTCGACTATGTTTGAATTATTCGGGACAGTTTTTGAAGTATTTATGCGGACATATCCGGGCTTCCTTGAAGCTACAGTCGTTACGCTTCAGCTGACGGCGATTGGTGTCATTTTAGGGACAGTCATCGGCCTGGTATTTGCCTTAATGAAAATTTCTGGATCCAAGATTTTGCAGTGGATCGCCAATATCTACATTACAGTTATTCGCGGAACACCGTTGATCGTACAGATCATGTTCCTGTACTTCGGTATCGTGGAAATCTATACGATGTCGAATTTCTGGGCAGGCGCCATCGCACTCGGCGTCCATAACGGTGCCTACATTGCGGAGATTTTCCGCGGAGCCATCCAAGGCGTGGACCCAGGGCAGCGCGAAGCGAGTATGTCTCTCGGGATGAACCGCAAGCAGACGATGCAGCGAATCGTATTCCCACAGGCGCTTCGCCGTTCGATTCCACCGCTCGGCAACCAGTTCATCATCACGTTGAAAGATTCGTCGCTTGTCTATATTATCGGCGTTGCGGAGATTTTCTCCCTTGCCAACCGAGAAGCGGCACAATCATTCCAGCCATTTGAATCGTTCCTTGTCGTAGCGCTTTATTACCTGGTGCTCGTCATGATCTTCACGTACTTATTGCGCTGGTATGAAAACCGGCTTGATGTGGACAAAACCTAAGGAGGAGCAGTTATGATTATTGGAGAGAATATACACAAATCCTTTGGTGATCTCGAGGTGTTAAAGGGCGTGGATCTCCACGTCCAGCCCCAAGAGGTGGTTGTTCTGGTCGGGGTCAGCGGATCCGGCAAAAGTACGCTGCTCAGATGCTTTAACTTCCTGGAGATGATCAACGAAGGATCCATCACGATCGATGGCAAAAAAGTCGATCCGAAAAAAGACAATTTGACGAAGATCCGTGCCGAAGTCGGCATGGTCTTCCAGCATTTCAATCTTTTCCCGCATAAGACGGTGCTTGAGAATGTTATCGAAGCGCCTATTACGGTCAAGAAGATGAATAAGGAAAAAGCGAAAAAACTCGGCCTTGAACTATTGGAGAAAGTCGGCTTGAGCGACAAGGCGGATGTTTACCCGAGCAAATTATCAGGCGGACAGAAGCAACGCGTCGCCATCGCCCGTTCCCTTGCAATGGAGCCGAAAGTGATGCTCTTCGATGAGCCGACCTCAGCGCTTGACCCGGAACTTGTCGGTGAAGTGCTGCAGGTTATGAAGCAGCTCGCTGAAGAGGGCATGACGATGGTCGTCGTGACCCATGAGATGAAATTCGCCAAAGAAGTGGCGGATCGCATCATCATGATTGATCAAGGGACCATTATCGAATCCGCGGACCCGGAGAATTTCTTTGGAAACCCGCAGCATGAACGGACGCGCCAATTCATTCAATTGGTGGAATAAGCGTTTCGCGGTCCAGTAAACCAAGTATTATTTACAGCTAATCAAAAAACACCAGATCCGGTTCATCCGGATCTGGTTTTTATATTAAAGATTGATCGTGACCTCTGCTTTTTCACGCAGCTCTGCTACAAGCGTTTGAGTGGCTTCGTTTTCTTTTTGCATTTTGACTTGTTCTTCAAGGTCTGGTTTCAGTTCTTCAAAAGCAGGGAGTTCTTCTTCGCTGCCCATTTGTTCTTGCTGGGCTTTGAGTTGCTCATAGGCTGCTTCTAATTCTTCGTTGCTAGGGTCGGTATTTCCGGCGGATTCAGCGATCAGCTGGTCCACTTTCACTTGTGTTTCAATTTGGGACATGACTTCATCTTCGGCCATGCCCTGTTCATTCAAGGCCGTTAGGAACTCATCTTTCGACTCCAACCCATTTTGCTGTGCCAACTGTTCCAAAGTCTGATTCACTTCTTCATCGGAAGCGGTCAATTCTTGATTTTCAGCTTCCTGGATGAGCAATTTCTGGCCGACTAGGCTTTCAGCCAATTGATTTTTCAATTGATCCTGGTCGATTTCCTGGCCGGACATTTGTGCTTGCATGGCTGCTTGTTGGAACTGCCCTGTATAGGCTGCTTCAAATTCCTCTTTGCTGACTTCTTCGCCGTTCACTTCTGCCACGACGTCAGGGACGCCTTCCAAATCAGGCTCTGGCATTTCCGGTTGCCCGGCACTTTCCTCGCCGCTAGGGGCTTGTTCTTCAGTTTCAGGTTGCGCGTTTTCGTTTTCTGCGGATTCATCGGCACCGCCGCATGCTGACAATACAATGAGCGATGTACCAAGGGATAGGCCTAAAAACCATTTTTTAATCATTGTCATTCTCCTTCCAACGCATAATGTCCGGTAGTGTACCATAGCCCGGAATTCGATGGGAAGCGAGACCCCTCGTGAGCATGACGGTGTAAATTAATAAGACAGAAATACCTATTCTTTTTACTAATGACGTTTCCAACCTTCAAAAGAGGATAAAGACTATTAATAGAGAGAATTCGAGGAGGAGACGGCATGAAAATAGCGGAAATAATGACAATTGATGTAGAGACTTGCCCGCCAACTGTAACAATCCAGGACATTGCCGCCAAGATGCGTGAAATTAATGTCGGGTCGATTCCGATTTGTGAAGAAGGAAGAATCGTCGGCATCGTCACGGACCGTGACATTGTCCTGCGAGGCATCGCCGAAGAGCTCGGAGCCGATGCGCCGATTTCAGAAATTTTCTCGGAAACCTTGATCACCGGAACGGAAGAGATGCTGGTTGAGGAGGCGGCTTCGTTGATGGCGAGGCACCAAATCCGTCGATTGCCGATCGTGCGGCAAGAACAAGTCATCGGCATCGTCTCGCTCGGTGATATCGCCGTAAGAGGCAAAGCGCAGCGTGAAGCGGAAACAGCGTTCGAAAAAGTTTCAGAACCGGCCAAGCCGCGCCGTTGAGCAGAACAGGAGGCTTGAAATGGAAACGAAAGAAACCCCGAATGTATTGGATGAGAAAGTAAAGAATAGTGCCGCTGTGCTGCAGATGGCCAATGCCAAAGTCATGAACATTCAATTGCGGAAAGGTGAAGCCATCCCGGAGCATCATGCAGATGCAGAAGTGGTCATCGTTGTACGGAAAGGGCGTGTGCAGTTCACATCGGAAGGCGAAACGGTTGAGGCGACGCCGGAAAACGTCCTGCATCTCGCCCCGATGGAAAAGCACCAGCTATTGGCAGCGGAGGACAGCGATTTATTGGTCTTTCAAATTAAAGCGTAAAAAACCTCTCGAGTTTAGGCTCGAGAGGTTTTTTTACCATTCTACTTGTTCAGGGTATTCTGCCTGGATTCCGATTTCGTGGATCGGCCGTTTTTCAGGAGTCGCTGCGTTGATGACTTGTTTGCGGAACGCCTGATACTCGGGATCCTGGAGCGTGAGTTTCATGGCGATGGCGGAAAGGCTTTTTTCGCGTTGCTGTTTGGTCATGCCGATGTATTTCAAGTTCAACAGGTCCACATACTGGATGGCGTAATCGTTGACCGACGGCGATTTGCGGAATGCATCCAGGATTGCTGCGTATTCTTCACCCGGCACGTGGCCTTGCAGGCATTCGAGGACGAGTGCCTGGAATTTCGCAATCACCGGCGCGTAGGTGTCAGCCAGCAAGTCGCCGCGTTTGTCCGCATATAGCCGGACGAAATCACGGAGTGCATAAGCTGCATACAAAAGCTCTGGCCATAGCACTTCCACCGAGAAATAAATATTCTTGTCGGGTGCGATGAAGCCGTGTTGTTTTTTCGTATGCTCATGCAAGCCATTGAAGACGAATTCGACATTGCGGTCGCCTTGTGCGGCGTGGCGAATTTCGTATGAGACGCCTAGTATCCGCATGCGCGATCCTTCATAGCCATGGTATTCGCCTTCTTTGCCGATGACTTTGTAGATGGCTTGGTTCAGTTCATCCAAATCGAAATAATCTCCGCTGATCTTGACGCCTGTATGGTTCGGCGTCGTTTTCATGCTTAGCATAAAATGCCTCCTTAGCGTTTCGGTTGATAATCAAGCTGGCGGAACAATTCCTGTTTCTCTTCTTCTGTCAGGTCGCGCCATTCACCGGCCTTCAAATTGCCGAGGCGGATGTTCATGATACGGATGCGCTGCAGGCGTTTCACGTCGTAGCCGAGCGCTGAACACATGCGCCGGATCTGCCGGTTGAGCCCTTGTTGCAAGGTCAATTTGAATACATGTTTGGCGATCCGTTCGGCTTTGGCGGGAAGCGTCACGGTGTCGAGAATCTCGACGCCGCTTTCCATCTTCTCCAAGAATTCATCGGTGACCGGTTTATCGACCGTCACGATGTATTCTTTTTCATGTTCGTGCTCAGCCCGGAGGATTTCATTGACGATATCACCGTCATTGGTCATGAGGATGAGCCCTTCTGAATCTTTATCGAGCCTCCCTACGTGGAAGATGCGTTCAGGATGGTTGATGAAGTCGACAATATTGCCTTCGATATGGCGTTCGGTCGTGCTGGTGATGCCGACCGGTTTATTGAGCGCCAAGTAAACGTAAGCGCGCTTCGGCTGCTGGATCACTTTGCCGTCGACGCGAACTTCGTCTTGGTGTTCGACTTTGCTGCCGAGCTCCGCTTTTTGGCCGTTGATCTCGACGCGTCCGGCTTCGATGAATTTATCCGCCCCGCGCCGCGAAGTGATGCCTGTTTCACTGAGGAATTTATTGATTCGCATAAAAAAATCCTTTCGGTTGTATATTTCCACTGTCTGGTCCCATTATACTCCAGATGGCCCTTATAAGAAAAAAATTTGTAGGCTAACAGTTGCAATTTTCCGATTTATTTGACAATATATAGAGGCGAGCCCTGAAATAAATGGTGCGCCAAACGAAAATTGAAAGCGTATACATAATGGGGCTAAACCAAGCAAAGGGGAGATGGAGTAATGGTATATGCAGTTCCAAACACAGATGGTGCAAAAGTGAATTTCAAAGAGCAATACGATAATTATATAAACGGTGCCTGGCAGGCGCCGAAAAACGGCCAGTATTTTGAAAACCTATCGCCAGTAAACGGCAAAGTGTTCACGAAAGTGGCGCGTTCAAGTGCAGAAGACGTTGAGTCGGCGCTGGACGCTGCGCACGCTGCGAGAGAAGCCTGGGGGAAAACATCCACGACTGAACGCGGCAACATCCTCTTGAAGATTGCCGACCGCATGGAAGAGAACTTGGAAATGCTGGCGGTAGCTGAAACGTGGGACAACGGGAAAGCGGTCCGCGAGACTTTAAACGCTGATATGCCGCTTGCAATCGACCATTTCCGTTATTTTGCCGGTGCGATTCGCGCGCAGGAAGGCGGCATCAGCCAAATCGATAACGATACGGTCGCTTATCACTTCCATGAGCCACTAGGCGTGGTCGGCCAGATCATTCCTTGGAACTTCCCGCTTCTCATGGCGGTATGGAAACTCGCTCCAGCACTCGCAGCAGGAAACTGCGTCGTCTTGAAGCCGGCTGAACAAACACCAGTCAGCATCCTGGTGTGGGCTGAATTGGTCGGCGATTTGCTGCCTCCAGGCGTCCTGAATATCGTCAACGGATTCGGGATTGAAACAGGCAAGCCGCTTGCATCGAGCCCGCGTATCAGCAAAATAGCTTTTACCGGTGAGACGACGACTGGCCGCATGATCATGCAATACGCGTCGCAAAACCTGATTCCGGTGACGCTCGAACTGGGCGGAAAATCACCGAACATCTTCTTCAAGGATGTCATGGACCAGGACGATGCATTCCTTGATAAAGCGGTGGAAGGCTTCGTCATGTTCGCATTGAACCAAGGCGAAGTATGTACATGCCCATCCCGTGCATTGATTCAAGAAGACATTTATGAGGAATTCATGAAACGTGCCATCAAGCGCGTGGAAGAAATCAAGACCGGCAATCCGCTGGATCCGGCGACGATGATGGGAGCACAGGCCTCCACGGAGCAATTGGAGAAAATCCAATCCTATCTTGAAATCGGCAAGCAGGAAGGTGCAGAAGTGCTGGCAGGCGGAGACCGCAACCGTTTGGAAGGCGATCTTTCAGAAGGCTTCTATATCCAGCCGACCGTCTTCAAAGGCGACAACAAAATGCGTATTTTCCAGGAAGAGATTTTCGGACCGGTACTCGCAGTCGCTACATTCAAGACAAAAGAAGAAGCCATGGAAATCGCCAACGACACGCTTTACGGCCTTGGGGCAGGCATCTGGACACGCGACACGAATACGGCTTACCGTTTCGGCCGCGGCATTCAAGCTGGCCGTGTATGGACAAACTGTTACCACCAGTATCCTGCACATGCAGCGTTCGGCGGCTACAAGATGTCCGGGTTCGGGCGTGAAAACCATTTGATGATGCTCAGCCATTACCAAAACACGAAGAACATGCTCGTCAGCTACAGCGAAGACAAGCTCGGATTCTTCTGATCAGAAAGAAGGGCTAGCCATGACAGAACGGGTAATCGCCACTGACGCCGCCTTGGAGCTAATCAATACCTTGAAGGAAAAGCACGGGCCATTGATGTTTCATCAATCGGGAGGCTGCTGCGACGGCAGTTCTCCGATGTGCTATCCAAAAGGTGATTTGATGGTTGGCGACCAGGACGTATTGATGGGTGTCATCGGCGACAGCGAGTTTTATATGCATAAGAGCCAGTTTGACTATTGGAGCCATACGCAATTGATCATCGATGCCGTGCCTGGGCGCGGCGGGATGTTCTCGCTTGAAGGGGCAGAAGGACAGCGATTCTTGACCCGCTCACGCGTCTTCACGGCAGAAGAAAACGAAGAACTGCAAAATCAATAATAAGAGGAATTCCCGGATGCTCGGCATCCGGGAATTTTTTTATGTAAGCACTGGAAAGTTGAAGGAATCAAAGATGCAAAAAGGCGTTCATAGAGGCATTTTAAGCATTCTTGAAGAGGGGGAATCGTGGAAAAACAAGCACGAAAATGGTATAATAGCAGAATGAAAGGTGGTCATCCATGTGACGAATTTAGCTAACCGGGTATCCCATGAACAAGCAAATCACGCGATTTCCTGCGCCGCACACTCTCTCGTAACGGAAGGGTTTGATGTGACCCATGAAGACCGGAACTTTGTCCGCTCTGTCCTGACCGGAGAACGGACGGAAGCTCAATTCCACCAGGCCATCAAAGCACGCTTCGATGTCTAAATACCAGCATACGTCGATGTATTGCTACCCAGGAACCGATGTGCTGGTGAATGCATTCGATATCCGGGACGAAGACAAGCTGAAGGAATTGGAAACGGTCTACGCGCTTTACCGCTTGTCGGAACTGCAATTAAAAAAGCCGAAAGACCCAACAGATCTCAAGGTGTTTCTCGATATCCACCACTGCCTGCTGCAGGACGTCTACCCCTTTGCCGGCAAGCTGCGCGAGGAAATGACGTCCAAAGGAAGTTCGACATTCGCTCATCCCAAACACTTGGCTAGCCAGCTGAAGCAACTTTTCGATGAATTGGCTGAAGAGGCTTATCTGAAGGGGTTGAGCAAAGACGTTTTTATTCAGCGACTCGCCCATTATTTGGCCGAATTGAATGCGCTCCATCCTTTCCGTGAAGGCAATGGCAGGGCAGTACGGGAATTCGCCCGCCAGCTGGCATTGAATGCCGGCTACCTGTTGGATTGGGCGAAGATTGAAGAACCTGCCCATATCATTAACGCATTTGTGGACTCTTTTAATAAAGACAATGAACGTTTGGAAGTTTTATTGAGTGAAGTTATCAGTTGAATGTGCCAACTGGGTGCATCTCGACAGAAAAATAGG
>NZ_JAPEHT010000086.1 GCF_028823615.1 Planococcus sp. A6 | reverse complement strand
TTTATCTTCCAAGATGAACTTCATCAATTTGCATTTGACCCGCTCGCCCATGCTCATCTCACGAATCGGCTCCAGCCATTGCTCTTTACGGAAACCTAAATGCTTCAATAGATTCTGCACACGCCCCCGCTCTTTGAACGTGAATTGCTCAAATAATTCGGCAGGCGTCCGGTCGAGCGGCAAATCAAAGACGTCTTGCGTCAAATATCCGATAGAGGCAGAAGGCGATAGCCATAGCTCCCCTACGCTTACCGGCTCTTCGCCCGCTAGCATTTTCAAAAACGTCGTCTTGCCGCTGCCATTTGCGCCGACGACCGCGATTTTCTCCCCGTGCTGAACCGTGAACGAAGCGTTTTTGAATAACGGTGCGTCGCCAAACGATTTCTCTAGCTTCTTTACTTCCAAAAAGCGTTTCCCGGCTTTCGGATTGGCGCGGAACGCGAAGTCCACCTCGTATTCCGGTTCGACAGCGTCGACCGCCTCGTTCGCCAATTCCTTCTCCAGGCGCTTTTGCTTTGATTTCACTTGCGCGTCCATACTTTTTGCTTTGACCCGGTAATATTCCTTGAAACCCTCCTGCTTGGTGGAATTGGCATGTGCCGATTCAGACCATGCAGATAGTTGCTTCATCTGGCTTTCGATCCGGTCGATGCGTTTTTGTTGTGTATCATAGGCGTGCTGCTGGCTTATACGCTTGCGTTCGCGGAATTCCATATACTCGCTGTAATTGCCGTTATGGCTGTGGACCTTGCTGTTTTCGATCGACCAGATCTTCGTTGCGATGTGATCGAGGAAATAGCGGTCGTGCGAGACAATCGCGATGGCGCCTGGATAAGCGTTTAATTCGCGCAGCAAATATTCTGTGCCTTGTGCGTCCAGATGATTGGTCGGCTCATCCAATAGCAAAAGATCCGCTGGCTGTGCCAAACCTTTCGCGAGCCTCGCCTTTAGTTTTTCGCCCCCGCTCAATTGGGCAAAATCGCGGAGCGGCACTTTCCACCTGTTCAATAGCGCTTGTTCCGCTTTTGTCACGTCTTCAAAAGCGTAATCCGGCAATTCCTGTTCGACTGCCCGCACGCTCGTGTCTGGCGCGCCTTGAATCAACTGTCCACTGGCCGGTGTGATGTCTCCAGCAATCAGCCGCAAAAGCGTCGTTTTTCCGGCGCCGTTTTTCCCAATGATGCCGATGCGGTCGCCGCTCATGATATTCGCAGTCACGTCCTCGAATAATGGTTGTTGTTCAATTTCCACCGAAACATCTAGTAATTTCATTAGTTCTGTCATGCAGAACCACCCCTTCTCGTTTTGACAGGGAGAATTAAAAAAATCCTCCCAAATCTAAATTTGGAAGGATTAGCCAGTACATTTTGGGTATGCCGAATAAACTGCAACACCTAATGGATGAAATGGGCAGACTAATCCTATGTTTTTGCCTTCGAAAAATAACTATTTCAAATGACTAAAAATATAGGTTAGTTACGCATTGTCCACCCATCAACTCGTTTCATTTCAGAATTGAGTTGATTTTATCATGCAGGAACTTTGCTTGCAACCGGGCCAGCCGGAATTACGCAGCGCTTTGCTCGCGCTTTTTCTTGACGCTGACAAGTGCACCGACTGCCACGATGGCAAGAAGGACGCCCCAGAAGATCAATTTCCATTCTGTCGAGTGAGCGAAATCGTACGGCAAGATGCCGACGCCTTCGTGTCCAAGCGTCAACACGGTCAATTTCACGCCGACCCAGCCGACGATGACGAACGCTGTCGTTTCAAGTTGCGGGTAATTCGCCAAGAGTTTAACAAATTTATGCGCCGCGAAACGCATGATGACAAGTCCGACCAAACCACCAGTCAACATGACGGCGAACTGCCCGCCGTTGATGCCGCCGATTTCCATCGAGCCAAGATGCGGTAAAGTGATTGCAAGCGCCACCGCTGCGAGCATCGAGTCGACCGCGAACGCGATGTCCGCAAGTTCAACTTTCAACACGGTCATCCAGAAGCCAGAACCTTTTGTCTTTTCAGGTTCAATGGTATGTTCTTTGCCTTTTCGCTGATCGTAAATATGCTTAAATGCGATGAACAAGAGATACGCTGCACCGAGTGCCTGGATCTGCCAGACATCGACGAGCAAAGTAATCATGAATAAGGCCGCAAAACGGAACACGAACGCCCCGAGTAACCCGTAGAACAAAGCTTTCTTTTGTTGCGCTTTCGGCAAGTGCTTGACCATGACCGCCATGACGACGGCATTGTCAGCAGCAAGCAAACCTTCAAGTGCCACTAAGACGAGCAGCACCCATAAATACTCCAATAAAATTGCTTCCAACTGAAAAACCTCCTTATTTTTGGCAACAAAAAAGACCTCTGCCTATAGAAGGCAAAGGTCTTGCTAAGCAAAATAATTTTGCTATCACAACCGATGGAACGGGTCCATGTAATGACGACTGTGAAATAGGTTTCCCCATAGCTACTCCCCTTTGACGTGATGTCAAGGTCTATTGAGTTGTTAAAAAAAGTATAGCACAAAAAATGAAAAAAGCTACTACATAATATCGCCAAATTTCGGGATTGTTTATCCACTATTCTCCTGAATATTTTGCAGATTCCTGTCATTAATATGGTATTATACTTCTTAATCACTGAAGGAGGGGAAACCATTGGGAAGGGAATAGCGAAACTTATTTATGCACTCAAACGAATCATCCGCTTTAAACCGTTTTGCATGAACAGTTGCACCCGTGCGGACCGCCTCATTTCAACGAACGGAGTTCACCTGTCATCGTAAGCGGCCATTTCGATCAACATCAGCCGTGCCCCGCGGGAAATTAAGCCCCAGGCACCGGCTGGACTATTTATGGAGGTGAATCCCTTTTTAGGGAATCTTACGTGGACATAATTACATTATTGAATCTAGCTTTGCTTGTACTATTGCTTGCCTTGACCGCCTTTTTCGTCGGTTCTGAATTCGCGGTCGTCAAAATCCGCATGTCGCGCTTGGACCAGCTCATTGCAGAAGGCAATAAAAAAGCCGTGCGCGCCAAAGAAGTCGCCAGCAATTTGGATTATTATTTATCTGCCTGCCAACTTGGCATCACCGTCACGGCACTGGGGCTCGGTGCGCTCGGGAAACCGACCGTCGAACGGCTCATGTATCCGATCTTCGACTTTTTCCAAGTGTCGGATTCGGTCGCATCCGCCGCTTCCTATGCCATCGCTTTCCTACTGGTGACGTATCTGCACGTCGTCCTCGGGGAAATGGCGCCGAAAACACTCGCCATCGAGTACGCAGAAAGAATGTCGCTGTTGTTAGCTCCCCCACTGTATTGGTTCGGCCAAATCATGAAGCCTTTCATTTGGGCATTGAACGGAGCCGCCCGCCTATTGCTCAGAGTTTTCGGCGTCCAGCCAGGCCATGAGCAGGCGTATTCAGAAGATGAGTTGAGAATCGTCATGGCGCAAAGCTATGAAGGCGGCGCCATCAATCAAAATGAGTTGTCTTATATGGAAAATGTCTTCACATTCGATGAACGTTCGGCAAAAGATATCATGGTGCCGCGGACGGAGCTCGTAACGCTCGACCTCGATATGCCATCTCAAGAAATCATCGATGTGCTCGATGAACATAATTACACGCGCTATCCGGTCACAGAAGACGGCGACAAGGACCGGATTATCGGTTTTGTCAGCGCCAAGAAAATGCTCCCACAAATCGTCGCAGGGCGCGACTGGAAATTACATGATTTTGTCCGCGAAGTGCCGACCGTGTTCGAGATGACGGATTTGCAAGGTGCTTTGCTGCGCATGCAGAATGCCCGTGTCCACCTTGCGATCGTCGCGGATGAATACGGCGGAACCGCCGGCATGCTTACGCTTGAAGACATCCTCGAAGAAATCGTCGGCGAAATCCGCGACGAATTTGACGAAGACGAAGAGCCCGAAATCAAGAAGATTGCAGACCGCGAATACGTATTGAATGGCCGCGTGCTATTGAAAGAACTCGAAGAGCGTTTCGGCGTAGACTTCGACAACAGCCAGGACATCGACACAATCGGCGGCTGGATCCATTACCGTACGACCGGAGAAATCGAAATCGGTGAACCGTTGACGTATAAAAACACGGAATGGACAGTCACCGATATGGACAATCAGCAGATCAAGCAAGTCCTGTTTACGCTAAAACCGAAAAAATCACAAGACCAAATCGACTAACTGGAGGTGAGCCCCCGATTCTGGGGGAACCAACTTGGATGGACAAATAATAATTAACTTATTGCTCGTAGCTTTAATGATTTTGGCGACTGCGTTTTTTGTCGGTGCCGAATTCGCTATTTTGAAAGTCCGGATGTCACGGATTGACCAATTGATCTCAGAAGGCAATAAAAAAGCCGTGCGCGCCAAAGAAGTCGCAGACAAACTCGATTATTACCTCTCTGCTTGCCAGCTGGGCATCACGATCACGGCATTGATTCTCGGGGCGCTCGGGGAACCGACCGTTGAACGCCTATTGCATCCGTTGTTTGAGGAATTCAACTTGTCCCCTGCCATCGCCACCTTGCTATCTTATGCCATCGCCCTCAGCATCGTGACCTTTTTACACGTTGTCATCGGCGAACTGGCCCCGAAAACTTTGGCGATCCAATACGCCGAACGTATGACTTTATTGCTCGCCCCGCCCCTCTACTGGTTTGGGAAAATCATGAACCCCTTCATCTGGCTATTGAACGGTTCGGCGCGCTTGTTTTTGCGCTTGTTCAAAGTGGAACCGAGCGGCCATACGGAAGCCCATTCCGAAGAGGAATTGAAATTGATCATGGCTGAAAGTTACCAAAGCGGCGAGATCAACCAGACCGAATTGACGTATTTGAAAAATATTTTCGATTTCGATGAGCGCATCGTCAAGCACATCATGATCCCGAAAGAGAAAATCGTGTCGGTCGAGAGTTCCTTGACCCAGGAACAACTTTTTGAAGTACTCGATGGCCATGAATATACACGCTATCCCGTGACGGAAGGCGGAGACCCCAACCGCCTGCTCGGCTTCATCAACACCAAAGAATTGCTGACGAGCATGGCAGCCGGCAGAACCCCGGCACCGGAAACGTTCCTGCATCTGATGCCGAGCTTCCCGGAAAATACGCCGATTCAAAAAGTGCTCGTCAGCATGCAGCAAAACCGGACGCATATGGCCGTCATCACCTCACAAGACGGGCGCATCGCAGGCCTTGTGACAATGGAAGACATTCTCGAGGAAATCGTCGGCGAAATCAGCGACGAATCATTCGAAGCCGGCACCATTTAATTGATCCATAAAAAAAGAGTTGCTGCGGCAGCTCTTTTTTTCGTTGCATATGATTGGGTTATTGAAATTTTTCAGCTAAACTGGAGCTAATCAGCACCATCGCAATTCTCCGTTTCGCCAGGCTGCTTCAGGTTCAACCGGCTCGACTACCGATGATCACAAGGGGGCTTCCATTATGGGATGGGCACTTGGAGTATTGATTGCACTGATTTTCGCCAACGCCTTGTTTGCGGCGTCTGAAATCGCGTTGATTTCATTGAACGACTACAAGATCAAGAAGATGGCCGAGTCAGGCAATAAAAAGGCCCGGCTGATCGACGCTATGCTGTCGCAGCCGAGCCAGTTCCTCGCAACGATCCAGATCGGCATTACGCTCGCAGGTTTTTTGGCGAGCGCTTTCGCTGCGGACAGTTTTGCGGATGAATTGTCGCTTTATGTCCAAGGCACGGCACTTCCCGTCTCCCCCGGTATCGTGCAAATCACGTCCCTGATCTTCATCACCTTGCTGCTATCTTATTTCACGCTCGTCTTCGGCGAATTGGTGCCTAAACGCCTCGCCCTGCAAAAACCAGAGCCCATTGCGATGGCACTGATCTACCCGCTCCGCGTGCTCGCGATCCTCACCCGCCCGTTTGTCGCCATCCTCTCCTGGTCGACCAATGCAGTGATTCGCCTATTTGGCATCGATCCCCATCAACCCGTGCCGGAAGAAACAGAAGAAGAAATCCGGCTGATGCTCGAAGCCGGCAAGGAAAAAGGCACCATCGAAGACATGGAACAATTCATCATTACGCGTGCGTTTGAATTCAACGACAAAGCCATTGAAGACATCATGGTTCACCGGAAAGATGTCATCGCCATCTCCGCCGACGATTCACTTGAAGACATCGTGCGCCTCGTCACTCTGCACCCTTACACTAAATTCCCGGTCTACCAGGGAGACACCGACCATATGATTGGTACTATCCACCTCAAGGATCTATTCCGCTATCGGGAAAACCCGCCGCAGTCAGCCTTTGATATCCGACAACTTATGCGTGCCCCCCACTTTGTATTCGAAAAGCGTGAAATTGATGAAGTGTTCCTGGAAATGCAGAAAAGCCATAACCATTTAGCCATCGTGCTCGATGAATACGGCGGCACGGCTGGCCTCATCACCTTGGAAGACTTGCTCGAGGAACTGGTCGGCGACATCCAAAGTGAAGACAAGCCTTCTGTTTAAGTGATGGCTCAAGCCGTTTTATGCCGTTTTCGCATCAACAACCAGATGAAGGCAATGCCGATCAAGGTGAAAATCCCAATAGTCATGGCGATGTATACCGGATCTTCATTTACATCCTTGGGGATCCATTTTTCCGCAAGCGGCCCCACACTCATTAACGCCGCAACGATAATCGTAATCCACGATTTCGTGTACAGCGCATAGGCGATAAACGCGACAAGGCAGACGGCAAGGATCACGTAATTCTGTTCAGCCGTTGCCGTGAAATACGCCGATGTAGACTCCGGAACCATCCATAAATAAAATGCCACCCAGAAGCCGATGACCAAAGTTGAAACAGCCACCGCGATCATGCCGAGCTTTACCGGCTGATCGTGAAACTTCGGCAATACTTTGAAAATCAGAGAACTGTAGATGGCGAGGCTCAAGATGATGGGAATGATGCCCCATAGCACCGTTTGCGATAAGTTAAAATCCCCTGACAAGGCCGGCACGTACGCCAAGTATGCAAGAATCACCAGCACCGTCGCCGGAATGAGGACTATCAATTCTTTCACCGCGATCGGCAGCGACGCCCCGATGCTCTTCATATACTGTTTCGGGTCTTTTCCGACGATGCTCTCGACGCTTTTGCCGTGTTTCTCCGATTCGATTAAATGGCTTTCCAATTCATCGACCACTTCGTTGATGTCTTCATCGCTTTTTCCCCGCTGCACCAAATACATGCGCAGTTCGATCAGGAATTGTTCAGATTTTGCAGATAGCATATCATTGCCCTCCTTTAGTGATGACCGCATCGACCGATTGCTTCAAATCAGCCCAGCGCCCGAGAAATTGCTCCAGTTCCGCTTGTCCCGCTTCCGTTAATGAATAATATTTACGCTTCGGCCCGGCTGTCGATTTGCGCTGCACACTCGACACGAGCCCTTCTTTTTGCATCCGCAATAACAGCGGATAGATGCTGCCTTCGCTAAATGATTGAAATCCGTAGCTCTGCAGCTTTTCGGCCAGTTCATAGCCGTAAATCTCGCCTTCTTCGATGATCGACAAGATGCAGCCATCTAAAATCCCTTTAAGCATTTGTGTAGAATCCGCCACTTTGAGCATCCGCCCTTTCTTTGTCAATCCACTACCTTGCAATGCAAGTGTTATAAATTCATCATAAACGATAAACCCTTGCATTACAAGTTAGTGAATGAAATTTTTTCCATAGAAAAAACCAGCCTGCATTCAGGCCGGCCTTGTGCTTTAATTCTCTAGTCGTTTTTGCAGAAAATACTGGCTGAATCCTTTTGGGTGATCTTCAAGCATGCCGAACACTTCATAGCCGTTTCGTTTGTAGAAATCAGGTGCCTGGAAGCTGAACGTATCGAGCGTGATCAAGCGGCAACCTTTTTCTTTCGCCGCCTGCTCCATCTGCTCAAGCAATGCACTGCCTTGACCTTGCCCTCTCAGGCTGTCATCCACCCACAAAAAGTCGACATGCAAATGCTGCCAGAACGTAGTAGCGGTGAGGCCGCCCATGATTGTCCCGTCATCGTCTTTCAGCACAAAATTCAGATGCTCCACCGGTGTCTTGACCTCGTCCGGCAAGTTTTTCATATTGTGTTCGATCACTTTTTTTCTGATGAATTCACTGTCTTGTTGATTTGACCCAGCAATGATTTTCATTGGTTGCTCTCCTCCACGGATTGAATCATTTCCACCCGGTTGCCGAACGGATCGCGGAACTCAAAACGCGCAAATCCCGGAATCGGCACAGCCTCCAGAATCTCCACACCGTTTTCTTCCAGCCGCTCGCGCCAATAATGTATGTCTTCTACTTGATACGCGAGATGCGCTTTTGTCGCCAAACGGTCAAAGCCGTCTTCAGTCCCGACATGTACTTCCTGATGGCCGACCATGAGCCAAAAGCCGCCGCGCCCTCTCAATGCTTCCGGCTTATCGATTTCCTGCAAGCCCAATAGCTCGCAATAAAACGCTTTTCCTTCTGCTTCTGCCCCTTTTGGAATGGTGATTTGTGCGTGATGCAATCCGATGATCATATCGTCTCCCCCTGTTTCATTAATGGATATCGCGCTTCTTGAAATTGCCGCCTTTTACTTCAGCGACATCGTACACCGCCACAAAGGCCTGCGGGTCGATTTCATAAATGATCTCCTTCATCTTGCTATCTTCGAGGCGGTTAATGATGCACGTAATTTCCTTATAGTCTTCGTTGGTATACGCCCCTTTGACCAAATTGTATGTAGCACTGCGCCCCAAGCGGTCGCGGATCGTCTCGACCATATTCTCGGGTTCACTCGTGATGATCTTATAGGTCTTCGAACCGCTTAAGCCTTCCTCCACCATATGTATCACTTTGGAAGCAATGAAATAAGCGATCCCCGACAAGAACGCGCCCTGCAATCCGAAAACCGTCGATACGACGATAAAGACGAATAAGTTCAGGAATAAAATCAAATCACTCGTGCCAAACGGCAATTTCCGCGACAGCAAGACCGCTAGCATATCAATGCCGTCCAACGCGCCGCCATTGCGCAGTGCAAGCCCCATGCCGAAACCGATGATGATGCCCCCGACTACTGTCACCAGCAGCGAATCGCCTTCAACAATCGGTGGGACATGGTGCATGATGGTCGTCCCGTATGCCAACGCGGCAATACCGATCACCGAATAGATGGCAAAACTTTTGCCAATCTGTTTGTATCCGAGATAGACGAACGGGATATTCAGCAAGCCGATCAAAATCCCGAGCTGCATGCCCGTCAGCTGGGAACCGACGATGCTCAGCCCCGTCACGCCGCCGTCCGATACGTTATTCGGAATCAATACGGCTTCCAATCCATATGCTGTAATGAACCCGCCAATGATAACCGCAATCGCCCGCAGCACTTTCTTAGCCCGCTTCCTTGTCTTTTTTTCTATCATAGTCCCCACTCGATTTCCTCTTTTCCCGCTAAACTCTTTGCTGTCCTTTTTAATGATACACGTTCTTCCATTCGTGTTGAAACGATAACTCAATATTTTCCAGGCTTCAGAGTCCAAACTCTTCCACAAAAAAATCCCGGATGGGGACGCTGCTGTTCGCGTCCCTCATCCAGGATAGAATGGAAATTGTTATTCCCTTGATCACTTACGCAAAGGTTCCAGCGCATTCGCCCACGCATTGACTTGATCGAGCATGGCGTTGACCGATTTCTCATGGAATGCTGCCGGCTTGAATTCGCCCATTTTCACGAAATCCGTAAACAAGGACATGGCGGGATGGACCCGGACCGTAGCCACTTGCAGTTCTGCCAGTATGATGCGCAAGGATTCCGCTGCCCGGACGCCGCCTGCCGATCCGTAGCTGACAATGCCTGCCGCCTTATTGTTCCATTCGATATACAAATAATCGATGGCATTCTTCAACGCTGACGTAACGCCACGGTTATACTCTGGGCAAATGAATACATAACCGTCCAACTCCGCAATCTTTTTCGCCCACGGGATCGCTTCAGGCGTTTGATAATCCTGGCTATACGCCGCAGAAACCGGCTCTGCATACATCGGCAAATTGTATTCAGCCAAATCCACGAGTTCGTAATCCGCGTCGCCGCGTTGGTCGGCGATGCCTTTCACCCATTCCGCCACTTGCAAACTATTGCGCCCAGGACGTGTGCTGCCGGTAATGATGCCAATTTTCGCCATAACTCTGCCTCCTTTATGATGACCGCATGTATGCAGATCTCGATGCCCTTTCATCATAGGAGATAAATCATTTCTTTTCAATAAAAAGAACGAATATTCAAACTAATTATTGAAAATTTCATATTTCCCAGGAAATAAAAGAACCCCCGCACGGATGCGGGAGTTCGCTCATTGCTTATTCAACTGTTACGGATTTTGCCAAGTTACGCGGCTTGTCGACATCGCAATCGCGGTGAAGAGCAGCATAATAGCTGATCAACTGAAGCGGGATGACCGATACAAGCGGTGTCAACAATTCATGGACTTTCGGCAAGACATGGCTGTCGCCTTCTTCGTTCAAGCCTTCCATGGAAATGATGCACGTATTGGCGCCGCGTGCAGCTACTTCTTTAACATTTCCGCGGATGTTCAAGTTGACGGATTCTTGCGTCGCAAGCGCGATGACCGGTGTGCCTTCTTCGATCAATGCGATCGTGCCGTGCTTAAGTTCCCCGCCAGCAAAGCCTTCTGCTTGGATATAAGAGATTTCTTTCAGTTTCAATGCGCCTTCAAGACCGACGAAATAATCCATCAAACGACCGATGAAGAAGCAATTGCGTGTAGTCGAAAGGAAATCCGTTGCGATTTGTTCAAGTTCTTCTTTCATATCGACTTGTGCTTGCACGGCGTTCGCCACGATGCCCATTTCCTGGACTAAATCGAAGCCGATATCACGGCCGCGGCGTTCTGCCGTCACTGCTGCCAAGATCGAAAGTACAGCCAACTGTGCTGTGTATGCTTTTGTCGATGCTACCGCAATTTCAGGGCCTGCATGCAACAATAGCGTATGGTCCGCTTCACGTGAAAGCGTAGAGCCTGCCACGTTTGTCACCGTCAGTGATGGATGGCCCAATTCTTTAATGCGCACCAATACTTGGCGGCTGTCCGCTGTTTCGCCGGACTGGGAAATGAAGATGAACAACGGGTTTTCAGAAAGAAGCGGCATGTTGTAGCCGAACTCGCTCGCTACGTGCACTTCTACTGGAATGCCTGCCATTTTCTCCAAGTATTCTTTGCCGATCAAGCCAGCATGGTAGCTCGTGCCTGCAGCAATGATGTACAGACGGTCTGCAGATTCCAAAGCGTCCAAAATCCCGGAGTCGATCGTCAATTGATCGTTCTCGTCTTGGTAAGCTTGGATGATTTTGCGCATAACCGCTGGCTGCTCATCGATTTCTTTCAGCATGTAATGCGGATATGTGCCTTTATCGATATCGCTCATGTCGATTTCTGCTGTGAACGGGTCGCGTGCTACTTCTTCGCCGTCGAGCGTCAAGATCTGCACGCTTTCTTTTTTTACGATGACAACTTCTTTGTCCATCAATTCAACGAACTGGTCTGTCACTTGCAACATCGCCATTGCATCAGATGCGATGACATTGAAGTTTTCGCCAAGTCCGACAAGAAGCGGGCTCTTGTTTTTCGCTACGTAGATTGTCTGCTCTTCTTCTGCATCAAGCAAAGCGATCGCGTACGAGCCTTTCATCAATTTCAAAGCCTTGCTGAACGCTTCTTGTGTCGTCATGCCTTCTTCAACGAATTTGCCGATCAATTGCACGATGATCTCCGTATCCGTATCAGACTCCATTTCCACGCCTTCCAAATGGTCGCGCTGGATGTGGTGGTAGTTCTCGATAACGCCGTTATGAACGATTGTGAAGCGGTCTGATGTATTCTGATGCGGGTGAGCGTTGACTTTGCTTGGCTTGCCGTGCGTTGCCCAGCGTGTGTGCCCGATTCCTGTGTTTCCTGTCACATCGTCTTCCACTACTCCGCGCAGATCCGCAATGCGCCCTTTTTCCTTGAATACTTTGATGCCTTCGCCGTTGCGCACTGCAATCCCCGCTGAATCATAGCCACGGTACTCCAGACGCTCCAAGCCTTTCAATAAAATCTCTTTTGAATCCTGTTCTCCAATATATCCGACAATTCCACACATAATTTATATTCCTCCAATTTTCTAAATGTCAAAATAAGCGTTCGCAAACGCTTTGTTGTGAGCCCGTGCAAGCTGGTTGTCCAATCGATTACTCGACTGTTTTAAGCTTGCACATAACGACCGGGCTTCGCGGCCGGGAGGTATCCGCCGAAATCTCGATACTCCTCCTCCTCGTCTACTGAAGACTGACTGGTCCGTCCGAGTTCTTCAGTACAGGCGCTATAATTGGTTTCCTTCGCACTTACCTCTATCCCCCTTTTGCATCGGCGTTAAACCGACCTCCTTATCATAACCGCTCCATACAATTCCGTCAATCAACGCACAACTTTCCTTAGGACAATCCGCACAGTCATCTTCCAGCGGCTGGTTCATAGCTCCTCATGTTTTCTAACTATTTTCAGCTCCAAACAACTGACAGGCCGAACGAAAAGCCGTGAGAGCAAGCATGCTAGCTTTCCATTGCGTATCTGTGCCAAAAATCCCAAAACCTATCTTTTTGAATTCCTTGGTAAACTTTTGACGGTGCAGCCCCTTGAAATGACGATAAATAGCCATAAAGGTTTCAGCTAATGACAATCTCGTGGCGCTAGTTGGACAAGCGGCTGAGAAGAATTCATCATTGATCTTTTCATCGCGAAGCAAACGCCTCCCGCTTTGGGCATGCCTCCCGCAATAAGCCAAGAAGAACAATTGTCTCATTGCTTCGGCTCGCCCGTGTGCGCGGTTCGGCTTTGAAATTTCATTGATATTGCGTGCGAGAAAGTATCGCTGTTGATTGGATGCATCCGTTGTTGGAGATGCTTAGCTGGATTTGAGAGTGAAATGGATTGTTCATTCATCTTTTCTTCGTGAAGTAGTCACCTCCCGCTTGGGGCATGCCTCCCGCAATAAGCCAAGAAGAACACTTGTCTCATTGCTCCGGCTCGCCCCTGTGAGCGGTTCGGCTATTAGATTTCATTGATTGCTTTGAGCGACTGAGCTTCAGCTTCTTTTATTGCATCCACTGGTTGTCGATGCTTAGTGGGATGTGTGAGTGTGGCGTTATGGCCGTTGATTCTTTCATCTGTAAGAAGAGGCCTAGCTAGAGTTGATAGTGGAAAAGATGGTTAACTAGCTACTCTTTATGTAATTACAAAATTGGCTAAAACTATTCATGCTAATTTCAGTGACAGTTGAATTTGATTTCCGTACTACACTTAGAGATGGAGCGGAAGGGAGGCGACTCCGGGAGGATTAGCGAGACAATTGAGACCCTGCAGAGCGCGCAGCGATCGAAGCGGCTCAATGCGAGCCCTCCGGAAAGCGTCCTCCCTGGAGCAGAATCTCCCTCTCCACTTTTTCAACAAAAAAAGGCCAGAGCATCCGCTCCGGCCTCTCGCTTATTTATTTCATGCCCATTTCTTCGCGTACAACCGCCGCAATCCGCTCCACGTACTCTTCGCACGCTTCTGCAGATGGCGCTTCGACCATGACACGAACCAATGGCTCGGTTCCGGAGGGACGCACAAGTACACGGCCATCGCCGTCCATGTCGCGTTCCACTTCCGCAATCTTCTCTGCCACAAGCGCGTTATCTGTCACGCCGTGCTTGTCCGTTACGCGGATGTTGACGAGCTTCTGTGGGAAAATCGTCATTTCATTCGCCAGCTCAGACAATTTCTTGCCTGTGATTTTCATGATGTTCACCAATTGAAGGCCAGACAACAATCCGTCGCCTGTCGTGTTGTAATCAAGGAAAATGATATGGCCCGACTGTTCGCCGCCCAAATTGTATTCATTCTTCTTCATTTCTTCCACTACATAGCGATCGCCGACAGCCGTCTTGACGCTCTTCATGCCGTTTTCTTCA
>NZ_JAPEHT010000085.1 GCF_028823615.1 Planococcus sp. A6 | reverse complement strand
TCTTTTCATGTTGTCGATAAAGTTAAGAAGCCGTATTTCTCACAGCTGATCTCAAGACCCTGCGGAAGGAGAGCTTCCTCGTCACTAAAAAACCGTCTGCTCAACACAGCTTCGCTCATTCATTGCCTGTGGGCTAGACGTTTACTTCCCGCCATTCAAGGGAACGGTTGAAAAAAGGGATTTGTTTGCGGAAGGGAGTGAACTCGCGATGGACAAAGAAACGCAGGAAGTGGAAGAACGGACGCCTTCGGAAGTGGAAGATGTGGCGGACGTGGAAAGCAAGGAATTAAAAACGGCGTCGAAATTCGATGGCATCTACAGCCGTGTCTCCTCGAACCGCCTGGAAAACTTGCGCACGACCCACATCGAAAACAAGGCGAAGGAATTGGCGCGCGAAGGTCACCGCTAAACTATTCCTCGCGCGGTAATTTTGCCATGGCGTTTGCGACTTCAAACGCTAAATCGTCGTTGCCGAATGATTGCAGTACTTCGAGCAGGACATCACCGCTGATGTCGTATTCAAATGCTTCGGTTTCTTCCATTGCTGTTTTCAGCAGTTGATTTTCAGCCTGTGCTGGATATGCTGCCGTATAAAGTGCGAGCGGGTCGATTTTATGGTTGACGCACCATTGCACAAAGACGCGGACCATCGTTTCTTCGTCTTGCTGGTATTTCTTGATGATGAAATCTTCACGGCTTTCGTATTCCATGCGGGTCACTCCTTTTACAGAATCTTGGGATGTTTTCACAATAGCAGATAAATCACTCGGTTGCATGGACTTCCTGCATTGTTTGCTCTAGAATGGTCCATAGCACTGATAGTATCGGAGGGGAAAGAATGAAATTACTTCAAGTACGTAAAGGTCAATTCGTCTACTACAACAACGAATTGCACAAAGTTTATTCCGTCAAGCCGCTCGCTAAAAAATCGGTTTTGATGTTCCGCGTCAAAGACATGGAACAAGTGGCAAGCCGCGCAGACGAAGTATCGCTCTATAAGCCGAAACATATGGATTCGTTCCTATTCTTCGGGGAGCGCTACACATTGCGCGAAGACGTATCCGCAGAAGAAGGCGGCTACATCCTGATCGCCAAGCCGGACCCAGACTATATGGACCATTATTCCTTGAACGAATTCGAAAAAGTCGAGACGGTCGAAGGAAAGAACGTCATTACGTCGAGACAAAACACGGTCAAGTCGAGAGAATTTTTCGTGATGGTTCCAGGGGAAGAGCAAGGCAGCAACGACATTGCATATTACGATAAAGGGAAAGTGTCAGCAGAACAGCAGCAGCATGATGCACAGCTTGCAGACGATTTGCGCGACAGAAGCTCGATCCGCCCGTCAATCGGCGATGTCTATTTGAACCTTGATAACACAGGCACGGCCATGGTTGTCGCAATCATGGGTGAAGAAGTGACACTTGGAACAGGCGACAAGCTGACGTTCCACGATTTGCATAAAGCGGACAACTGGAGCTACCTCTACAACGTAGCGGACGGCGACTTCCGTTAATAAAAAAAGGCGGCCAATGAATGAACGAAGCATCCGCTGAGTTCATTCATTTGCGACGCATCTGCCACGCAGATGTGGGAGCACATCTTTTACGTGAGGCTTGAGCAAAGCGAAAGCAGAGCAAACGGTTTTTCTTTTGAATGAACGAAGCATCCGCTGAGTTCATTCATTTGCGACGCATCTGCCGCGCAGATGTGGGAGCACAGTTGTTATGTGAAGCTTGAGCAAAATGAAAGTTAAACATTTGGAGTTTCTCGATATAAAAAAAAGGGAGCCGCAGCGGCTTCCTTTTTTTATGCTTTATTTCACCAGAACGTCCTGGAATTCTTCTGTGCTTTCGATCACTTTTTTTGCGTATGGGCATTGCGGGTCCACTGATTTGCCTTCGTTTCTTGCGTGTTCGACCATTTTGCCGACCAGCTCTTTGCCCATGCCTTGGCCGCTAAGCTGCGGGGCCACTTCAGTATGGTCAACCGTTAGCACATCGCCGTTTTCGACATAGCTGACAAAGCCGACTTCCTCTGAGCCGTCGATCATGGCAATGCGATTGTCTTGATGTTGAAAATCCATTTCAATTTCCTCCTTTTAAAAAAAGCATTCTACTTAAAAGGTATTCCCGTTCTGTTCAATAATATGCATAGCGGGTATGAAAGAAAAAAGGAGGGATGGCATGGAAGCCAATCAACAAGAACAACAGGCAGTTAACCAGATTGAAGAAATCTTTGGCGAGCATAAAGGCTATCGGCGTGCGCATGCCAGGGGCGCAGGATACAGGGGACTGTTCGAAGGCAGCGGGGAGGCCAGCGAATTGACCGATGCTGCGCATTTTCAAAATGCCAAGGTGCCGGTATTTGTGCGCTTTTCCCATTTCTCGCCGGATCCCACTTGGGCGGATGCCATGTCGCCAGTCAAAGGCATGGCAGTGCAATTCAAGATCGGGCCGGAAGCGGTGACAAATATCGTGTCGGTGACTTCACCGGTGTTCTTTACCCGTTCGCCGGAACGCTTCATGGAAATGCTTGAAGTGTCCCGCTCTTTTCGGAAGGGCCGTCCGAAATTAGGGGAGCTGGCAGAGCTGCTGACGGATTTTCCTGAAGTGAGAGCGATGTTCTCGAGCGTGAAGAAAATGACGGTGCCAGAAAGTTTCGCGACAGGCATCTACCATTCCATCCATGCGTTCTATTTTGAAAAGGAAGGCAAGAGACAGGCAGTCAAATATGTATTCGAGCCGGATGCAGGTGAAGACAAGCGTTCCTTAAAGGATATGAAAGACTTGCCTTTCGGCTATTACGAACGGGAATTGGCTGAGCGGACCACACGCAGCCCCGTATCTTTCAAGCTGTATGCCATCATCGGTGAAGCAGGCGACCCGAAGGACGATCCGACGCGCGATTGGCCAAAAGACCGTGAACGCATCTTTCTTGGGCGACTGGTGATCGAAGCGTCCGACGAGCAAGCTGAACAAGCCTTGTATGATCCAACCGCAATGACCGCAGGCATCAGTTGTTCGGACGATCCGATTCTCCAGTTCCGCCGCGGTGCATACCGGCATTCTTACGAAAAACGCATAGCCGAAAATGAATGAACGGAAAGCGGTCTGAAAAGCTTGCTGAAAATGTGCTTCTAAAGTAAAAGACAACCCGTTACATATCAGCGGGTTGTCTTTTTTAATAGAGCTTTCCTTGTTTATGCAGCACCGTCGATAAACGCTGTACGGCATGGATAAAACAAGTTTCGCGAAGTGGATACGGATTCCCGAAATATTGGGGAAGGATCGTGTCCATCGTTTCCTGCATTTTTTCCAACAACAGGCGGAATACTTCCGATTCTTCGTGGTATTGGGTTTCGCGGCCTTGCAGCCATTCGAGATAGGAGACGATGACACCGCCAGCATTGGCTAAGATATCCGGGATGATGATAACCCCTTCATTGTCCAAATACTCATCGGCAACACGCGTCGTCGGTGCATTTGCGCCTTCTACGATGATCTTGGCTTGGATGTCTTCCATATTGCCTTGGTGAATCTGGTCTTCAAGTGCCGCCAAAAAGAGTACATCGACAGGTAAAGTCAATAATTCTTCGCGCCCCCGGATTTCTGCTTTTATGCCAGACTGGTCAAGTTCTGCTGCATCTTTCGGTAAATCCCCCCGATTGCCGGAAGTGAAAGCGATCAAACTTGGTATATCGAGGCCGTCTTCGTTATACAGCGTGACATTGCGATCGCTGACGGCGATCATTTGATTGTCCAAGGCGCGACATTGATAGGCTTCAAGTGCAGCGACAGATCCAACGTTCCCGAACCCTTGGACCGCCATTTTCAGGGGACGCTCCGCATGCTCCAAAGCTGTCTGCGCAAACAGGTTCCCGGAATTTTTCAGATGCTCTTTGTGTGCCAATACGTAATCGTGGATCAAATAGCGGAAAGTGAAATAGACCCCTTTGCCGGTCGCTTCACGGCGTCCGAGCGAACCGCCGTTGACTACGCTTTTTCCAGTGAAGCTGCCGAGATAAGGCTTGCCGTGATGGATCTTTTTATATTCCGCCATCATCCAGTCCATTTCGCGTTCGCCAGATCCCATGTCGGGTGCTGGAATGTCTTTATCCGGCCCGATGACATCGGCAAAATAGCGGACATATTTACGCGAGACGATATTTAATTCCTTTTCGCTGTAATTGCGCGGATTGATGACGATGCCGCCCTTGCCTCCGCCGAAAGGCACTTGGTGAAGGGCATTTTTCAAAGTCATCAAAAAGGCCAAATTGACGACTTCATCTTCATTGACGCCTTCATAAAATCGGATGCCGCCTTTATATGGCCCTAAGCTATCGTTATGCTGCACACGGTAAGCGGGAATTCGTTCGATTGTCCCGTCTTCTCGCGGGACACGTAAAAATGATTTATGGATATTGTTCGGCGTGGAGATAATTGCGCTTAATGAGTTAAACGCTTGAGTGCGGACCCCGTCAGTCAAATCAGGTAAAAATTCCTTTTTTTCGTATAAGGCATCGAGTGAATCCTGAATGATTTTCTTCGTTTCTTCTTCCAACGTGAGCACCTCCAAGATATTCATACTTCCTTATACCCCTTGGATGTGGGGTTAAGCTTTAAAAAAAACCGCCGTTTATTTAACGGCGGTCGGGAATTTATTTTTTGCGTTGCATCAATTGATGCTCCGTGTTCAAGGCTTTAAACAGCGCGATGACCATCAAGATCATGACGAACGAAAACGGCAAAGCCGCAATGATGATGGTGTTTTGCACTGCTGTCAAACCACCTACTGAAAGTAGGATCGCAGCGACGAGCGACTGGGCGATGCCCCAAAGGATCTTAATCTGGTTACTCGGAAGCAACGAACCTTTTGTCGATTGCATGCCCAGGACGAAAGTCGCCGAGTCTGCAGATGTAATGAAGAATGTGCTGACGAGCAAGATCGCGATAATCGACATGATGATCCCGAGCGGCAATTGGCTGAATGTCGCAAACAAAGTTTGTTCGGTCGGGAAGGCGGTCAAGTCGACACCGCTTTTTTGGATATCGATCGCAGTGGTCCCGAATGCGCCGAACCATAGCGAACCGAAAATCGTTGGAGCGAGGACGACACCAATCAAAAATTCACGGATCGTCCGGCCTTTGGAGACACGGGCGATAAACATGCTGACGAATGGCGCCCAGGAAATCCACCAAGCCCAATAGAAAATCGTCCAGCCATCGAGCCAGCTGCGGTTTTCCGCATCAAGCGGTGCAGACTGGAAACTCAAGCTGATTAAATTCTGGACATAAGCCCCGAAGGTTTCCGTAAAGAGATTGAGGATCAGAATCGTCGGGCCCAGAATGAGGACCAATATCAGCAAAACGATGGCCAGGACCATATTGGTATTGGATAAATACTTGATTCCTTTGTTTAGTCCCGACCAAGCCGAGATGATGAACAAAAGTGTAACGACACCGATGATGACCATCTGTACCCAGTATTCCTGGGGTGCGCCGAATAGGTAAGCAAGCCCGCCGTTTATTTGGGCAGCCCCGAAGCCAAGCGATGTGGCGACGCCGAAGACGGTGGCAAATACAGCCAATACGTCGACCAATGTGCCAAGCGGGCCGTTCATGCGCTCGCCGAACAGTGGCTTCAAAGTGGTCGAAATCAGAGCTGGCTGCCCTTTGCGGAATTGGAAGAATGCCAGAGACAGTGCGACCATTCCATACATGGCCCAGACGTGGATGCCCCAATGGTAATAAGTACGCTGCAAAGCTTCCTTGAAAGCTTCATCCGTTCCGGGTTCAGCCGTCGCTGGCTGGATGGCGAAATGAGATAGCGGTTCAGAGGCGCCGTAGAAGACGAGCCCAATGCCCATTCCGGCCGAGAACAGCATGGCCAGCCAAGTAAATGTGGAAAATTCAGGCCGGTCCGAATCCCGGCCGAGGCGGATTTTGCCGTAGGGGCTAACGATGATGACGATGACAAAAATCAGCAGAAGCGCCATGATCATCAAATAATACCAGCCGAAAGCTGTGTTGATATAAGTTCGGATCGTGCCTGTAGCCTGTTCAAACACTTCCGGCGCGATAACTCCGAAGCCGACAGTCAAAATGACGAGTGCGAATGCGATATAGAAAACTTTAGTTGCTTTGTTCATGTTTCCTCCTATGGTGTTTTTTTAACATAACTATTAAAGGTATAGGAATGCGAAAGAATAGTCAAATGCTTAGCAGATAATAAAAAATTGTGATTTAATATTCTTATTTGGAAAAATGAGGATAATAAAATCCCCTGCGCAGATTGCGCAAGGGAGTCATTCACCAGCCATTCCATTCGTTTTGCTGTTCCTCTTCCGCGACGATGCGCAGATCATCGGCCGAGATGATGAGGATGTCGTATTCATTCTTTTCGGCATAGCGCTCCGCTTCCTGTTTGATGAACTTCGGCGAACCTTCCGTTTCCTCGTCGTAAATCAGCAGGATGCCGTCAGAATTTCGGAGGAAAAACTTGTTTTTTTCGACAAACTGCCACGGTGCTTCATAAGGCTTGTTCGTCAAACTGCGGTGGAAATCGGCTTGGGATAACAGGAATTCGTATTTTTCCTGTTTCGCTTCGTTCCAATTTTTCTCCTGGTCTTCGAAAGGCGTAAGAATGGCGAAATGCAGCTGTGGAAATTCTTCCTGCAACTCGATCACAACTTCAGCAGCCCAGGTTTCTACGCCCAGCTGGCCGCTCAAGATTACCCATTCGAGCCCTTCGTCGACCATTGCGCGCAGGCGATTTTCGAGCGCCTTCTTGATAAAGCGGACGCCTTCGTGCTTGTCGTCGAATATGCCGAGCTCGTGCGGCTTATAGCCGGTGATGACTAAGCGTTTGAGCATATCGTCTCCTCCTTTATGCAAATCAGTGTTATCAGTTTAACGCATTTTCTTTCATTATGGAGAATGCACGGCTCCATCGCATCGCTAGCCTCCTGGTAACTGAATATTCACTCTTATGTTAAGCTAGACGAAAAAAGGAGTGAGGCCAGTGGTCAATATTGAAGATGTGGAGCAAGCAAGAAGCCGCATTCAAGACATCATCCATAAAACGCCGATTGTGCATTCACAGTCGCTCCAGGAAAAATGGGAGCGCCGCGTGTTCTTTAAAGCGGAGCATTTGCAGAAGACGGGCTCGTTCAAGATTCGCGGGGCGACGAACGCTGTGACGAATGCAGTATCGAACGGGGCGACGCTCGTAACGGCCGCTTCTTCCGGCAATCACGGACAAGCGGTCGCTTATGTGGCCAACGAGCTCGGCATCTCCTCTGTTATCGTCGTACCGACGGACGCAAGCCCGGCAAAAGTCGCAGCGATCAAAGCGTATGGCGGGCAGGTAGAGTATTGCGGCACGACTTCAGCGGAGCGGATTCCGCATGCCAAGTCGCTCGCGCACCAAATGAGCGGCGTCTATATTCCCCCGTATGACCATCGCGACATCATCGCTGGACAAGGAACAGTCGGCTTAGAGATGGTCGAGCAAATGCCGGATGCCGATGTCATCGTGGTGCCTGTTGGCGGCGGCATTAATTTCGGGGATCTTGACGGCAGTGAAAGCACGGCGTCCGGATGTATTGGTGATTGGCGCAGAGCCGGCGCTTGCGAATGACACGGCCTTATCTTTGGAGCGGGGAGAGATTACAGCGATCGGCCCGACCGAAACGATTGCCGATGGCTTACGGACTTCGCAGCCGGGAGATCTGACCTTCCCGATTGTGAGCGAGCTGCTCGACGGGCTGGTGTTGGTGGAAGAACAAGAAATCATCGAAGCGATGCGCGATATCGCTGTCCGCACGAAGCAGCTGGTGGAACCTTCAGGGGCAGTTGCCGCAGCGGCCATCATGTCGGGCAAAGCAGGCACGGCGGATCAAACCATCATCGCAGTGATCTCAGGCGGCAATGTCGATCTTCCGCGTTTTGCGGCGCTGTTGAACGCTCCTGAAAATGAATAGATCGAATTACTTTGAGCCGAGCCCTGATTGTCATGTGGCTCGGTTTTTGGCGCGGGTAGGCGATTGCATATTAGCGACGAAAACGGTAACATAAAGTTTAAGTATTCTGAACATACCGACTAGTCGGTATTTATAATGAAGGGGGAAGTAATATGCCAGTGATGGATTTATTCGATTTAACAGGCAAGACAGCAATCGTAACGGGAGGCGGCCGTGGACTTGGCGCACAGATTGCCGAAGGTTTCGCGGAAGCCGGCGCCAATGTGGTGCTCTGTTCGCGCAAAGTGGAAGCGTGCGAGGAAGTCGCTGAGCAACTCGAAGCGAAGGGTGTGAAAACTTTGGCGCTCGCTTGCGACGTCACCAATCCACAAGACGTTAAAAATGTTGTCGAGAAGACTGTCGAGGCGTTCGGGACGATTGATATTCTCGTAAACAATTCAGGGGCTTCCTGGGGAGCGCCTGTATCAGAGATGCCGCTCGAAGCATGGAATAAAGTGATGGCAGTCAATGTCACCGGGACGTTTCTCATGAGCCAGGCAGTTGGGGAAGTGATGATTCCGCAAAACAGCGGCAAGATCATCAACATCGCTTCAGTAGCCGGGCTTGGGGGGATCGACCCGCAGCTGATGGATGCGATTGGCTACAATACAAGCAAAGGTGCGGTCATCACGTTCACGAAAGACCTAGCGGCAAAATGGGGGCGCCATAACATCAAAGTCAACGCTATCGCACCTGGATTCTTCCCGACGAAAATGTCAAAAGACGTGATGAAGCACGGCGAGCAAGGCTTGTTGGCGAGAACGCCGTTAAACCGTTTCGGGACAGACGAAGACTTGAAAGGCGCGGCTTTATTCCTGGCAGCGAGAGCCTCGGATTACGTGACGGGTGATGTCGTGATGGTCGACGGCGGCATGCACGCCATGTAAGGGATCGGCCACTGGATGCAATACATATTTGAACAACAAAGGGGACGGAGAAGATGAAAGCTGAGGCCAATGTATACCGGGGCGCTGATTTCTTGATAAAAGCCGCGGGTCCGATCTTTACACCTGAACAATTTACCGATGAACACAAAATGATTGCGAAAACAGCGAAGCAGTTTCTCGAGAAAGAAGTGCATCCACATAACGAACGGTTGGAGGGTCAGGATTTTGAACTTGTCCAGGAGCTCTTTCGCAAAGCGGGAGAACTTGGCTTGCTCGCGCACAGCATTCCGGAAGCTTACGGCGGGCTTGGGCTCGATAAAATCAGCAAAGGACTGGTCGGCGAATCGCTCGGACCGGCAGGCGGATACGGCGTGGCGCATTCTAACCATACATGCATCGCGACCTTGCCCATCACGTATTTCGGCACGCCAAAACAGAAACAATATTATTTACCGAAACTTGCAAGCGGCGAGTTTATCGGAGCGTATTGCCTGACAGAACCGGGAGCGGGTTCGGATGCCTTAGCTGCCCAAACGACTGCGGTGCTGAATGAAGAAGGGACGCATTATTTGCTGAATGGTTCGAAGTTGTACATCACCAACGCCGCGTTTTCCGATACCTTCATTACCTATGCGAAAGTGGACGGCAAAGCGTTCACGGCATTTATCGTCGAAAAGAAACATCCTGGCTTATCGCTCGGGCCTGAAGAGAAGAAAATGGGCATCAAAGGATCTTCGACGCGCCCGGTCATTTTCGAAGATTGTAAAGTTCCGGTGGAAAATGTGCTTGGCGAAGTCGGAAAAGGCCATCTTGTGGCATTGAACGTCCTGAATCTCGGCCGCTTTAATTTAGGGTCGGCTTGCATGGGCGCTGCTAAATTCAGTTTGTCGCTGGCACTGGGCTACACGCAGGAGCGCAAGCAGTTTAATCGCGCCATTTCCGAGTTTTCGGCGACGCAAGAGAAAGTGGCGAAAATGGTTGTGCGCATATTCGCTTTGGAATCGTTGCAATACCGGACCGCGGGCTATCTCGAAGAAGCGCTCGGCGGATTGTATGAATCACAGGACCACGGATTGATCGCCAAGCGGATGATGGAATATGCCGCTGAATGCGCCATCTGCAAAGTATATGGTTCAGAAACCTTGGATTTTGTCGCGGATGAGAGCCTGCAGTTGTTCGGCGGTTACGGCTATATCCAAGAATACAAAATCGAGCAAGTGTACAGGGATTCGCGCATCAACCGCATTTTCGAAGGCACGAATGAAGTCAATCGGCTGCTCGTTCCGGGGAATGTATTGAAAGCTGCCGCAAAAGGCGCACTTGACCTGGAAGCAGCAGCGACGCAGGCTGTCGAGGAAATGCAGACGCCGGAAGTGCCATACATCGGAACGCTTGCCCGCGAAACGGAAGCCGTGCGGGCGATGCGGCGCGTCTTCCTCAGTATGCTCGGGCTGGTCGCAAAATCCTACGGCCCAGGAATCGGGGAACAGCAAGAAGCGCTTTTGAAACTCGCCGACCTTGCGATTGGCTTGTATGCCGCCGAATCAGCCGTCGCGCGGACGCAGCAAGCGCTCGAACAGGATGAAAACAAAGCTCAGCATAAAGTGGAGATGACCCAAGTGTTTATCGATGATGTCTTGCTCGAAAGCGAGATGACGGCGCGTCAAATACTCCAAGGCATGACAGAAGGAGAAGAACTGGCGCGCTATACAGCGATGGCGACCGGCGAACTCAGCCGCCTACAACGCGGGGGAACAGTTGCAGCTAAACGCCAATTGGCTCAAACGATTTATCAGGCGGGGCAGTATATCAGTTAAGGGGGAAATGAGATGAAAGTGGTGAAATTCGAGGAATATGGTGGTCCGGAAGTGCTTCAGTATATCGATTCGGAACAGCCAAAGCCGAAAGATCATGAAGTGCTCATTGAAGTGAAAGCGGCAGGTGTCAATTATGCCGATACGGCAAGACGTGAAGGGAAATATGTCGTGCCGACTGAATTGCCATATATTCCGGGCTCTGAAGTGGCTGGAGTGGTCGTCGAAGCAGGAGCGGGCGTCACGCGTTTCAAAACGGGCGACCGCGTCGTCGCCTTGATCGAATCGTCGGGTTACGCTGAATATGTGGCGATTCCGGAGCAGGTATTGACGCCGGTGCCGGAAGGCGTCAGTTTTGAAGAAGCTGTCGCATTGCCGCTTCAAGGTTTGAGTGCTTACCATATTTTGAAAACGATGGGCCGTTTGGAACCGGGCGAAACGGTATTGATTCACGCTGCTGCCGGAGGCGTCGGGACGATTGCCGTGCAGCTTGCGAAACTTTTTGGTGCCGGGAAAATCATCGCTACGGCGAGCACGGAAGAAAAACTGTTCCATGCCGAGAAGATGGGCGCCACTCATTTGGTGAATTACAGCGAAGATGGCTGGGTAGGGCGTATCAAAGAAATCACTGAAGGCAAAGGCGTCGATCTGGCGCTTGAAATGGTTGGGGGCAGCGTCTTCAACGATACGCTGAAGACCTTGGCACCGTTCGGGCGATTGGTCATTTTTGGTGCTGCCAGCGGAGAACAGGCGACATTCGCGCCGGGTCAATTGATGAAGCGCAATCAATCGGTCATCGGCTTCTTCCTGCCGCAGATCATGCGCAAACCGGAATTATTCCAGAAAAGCTTTCAGGAATTGCTCGAATATATGGATAGCGGGCAATTGAAACTGACGATCGGCGGTACGTATCCGCTCGAACAAGCGGCTGAAGTGCACGAATTGCTGCAAAGCCGCAAAACGATCGGCAAGCTGGTGCTGAAGCCATGAACGATGTCCGACAAGCCGAAACCCAAGAGCTGCTCGACAAACTCGGATTGAAGCTCGTGAGGCATCCCTTGCCGTTTAGGCTGAACCATGTCAATTGCTTCATGGCAAAAGGGGAGGATGGCTGGACGATTATCGATACCGGGTTGAACAATGATGCTTCGAGAGAGTTGTGGGAGCAGGAAATCGGGGATGACAAGGTGGAGCAGATTCTCCTGACCCATTACCATCCCGATCATTTTGGCTATTCAGGCGGCTTGCAGCAAAAGACCGGCGCACGGCTGTCGATGAGCAAAATCGATGCGGACGCAGGAATGAAATCGTGGGATGATGCATTTTTGAATGCCTTGCCAGGCTATTACAAGGCAGCGGGCATCCCACAGGAAGCGGCGCAGGAAATGGCGGACAATACGAGAGCCTTTCGACCGCTCATTTCCCCGCTTCCGAAAGTGGATCATCATTTCGAGGAAGGGGAGAAAGTCCGCATCGGCCGCTTTGACTATGAAGTGCTGTTCGTGCCAGGGCATTCGGATGGCATGGTGTGTTTTTACCAACGCGAGCACAATGCGCTGTTGGCGGCGGACCATATTTTGCCGCGTATCACGCCGAATATTTCCTATTGGTTTCACGGCGACCCGAATCCGCTTCTGACGTATATGCATTCTTTGGAGAAAATCCGTGAACTGGATGTGGAATGGGTCATCCCATCGCATGGCGAAGTGTTCCAAGGGGCTAACAAACGAATCGATGAATTGCTTGCCCATCACGAGGAACGTTTGGATGCGACTTGGCGGATGCTTGAACAACCGCTGACGATTTTTGAAGTGCGCGAGCGTTTATTCGACCGGCCGCTGACAGTCCATGAAATGCGTTTTGCGGTCGGTGAAACTTTGGCCCACCTTGAATATTTACGCGCCGCGGGCCGATGCGAACGGGTGATAGAAGCGGAGCGCTGGATTTATAAACAAACTTAAAAAGGATGTGTCACGATGAGAATGTTGATGGTAGGAGCAGGGGGCATCGGAGGTTATTTCGGTGCGCGTTTGTTGGAAAAAGGAGAAGATGTAACATTTTTGGTCAGGGAAGGACGCAAGAAAAAGATTGAAGAAGAAGGCTTACGCGTCAACAGCCGGCACGGAGATCTGCATCTCCAGCCGGCTCTTTTGACGAAAACGATGCAAGCCGAGCCGTTCGATATTATTCTGCTATCGACAAAAGCGTATCAGCTTGAACAAGCCATTGAAGACATCCGCCCATTCGTCGGCGAAGAGACGATGATCTTGCCGCTGCTGAATGGCATTGCGCACGTTGAACAGCTCATCTCTGCGTTCGGGGAGGAAGCGGTAATCGGTGGCTTATGTTTTATCGAGACAACCATCGGCGAAGACGGTTCGATTGTCCAGACGAGCCCGATCCATCAATTGGTTTACGGGGAACGGGGCGGCGAGCGGACAGATCGCATCGACAAATTGAAAACGCATTTCGATGGAACGAAAGCGGAATTTGTGTTGAGTGAGAATATTGATCAAGACATGTGGCATAAATATATGTTCATCACAGCGATGTCCGGCATCACTTCGCTCATGGAATCGCCCATTGGCCCGATCCGCAAGCTGCCGTCCGGCCAATCCGCCATTCGATCGCTGCTCGAAGAACTGGAAGCGGTCATGACGGCAATCGACGCACCGATCAAAAAAGGGATCGCCGACATCCAACTCGACAAAGTGAACAGCATGGACGATAGCATGAAATCATCGATGCAGCGCGATATGGAGAAAAGCCAGGGCATCGAAGCCGACCATCTGCAAGGGCATCTCATTGAAAAAGCCCAGCAAGCCAATGTTCCGGTGCCAGTGCTCGAGACCGTTTATACGAAACTGAAATTATACGAAGAAAATAACAATAGAGAGAAATAAAAAACAGAACATTTACAATATTAAATTACTCCTCTATGATTAAACAAGATATGCAGAAATTTCAAAAAAGAAAAAAGGGAGTTGAGGAATGTGAATGCAATTGCTTTAGCTGCTATGGGATTATTTATATTCGTTCTCGGATACCGTTTTTATTCCAAGTACATAGCAGAAAAGATTTTCAAGCTGGACCCGAATTACGTAACGCCGGCCCACCGTTATAAAGACGGGGTCGACTTTGTCCCGACCAATAAGTTCGTCTTATGGGGGCATCATTTTACATCTGTTGCAGGAGCTGCGCCGATTCTTGGGCCGGCCATCGCGGTCTATTGGGGCTGGCTGCCAGCGGTCCTATGGGTCGT